>JBCCZF010000156.1:0-6621 GCA_039188035.1 Bacteroidota bacterium
ACAATATCCCTAACCATACTATAAATAGGGCGCGATCTGGATATGAGTACTTTGCCGAGGATGATAATAGATCGTACGTAATCGCCCAATTTTTTCCTAGAATGGCGGTCTACAATGACGTAGAAGGTTGGCAAAACCACCAGTTTTGGGGTAGCGGGGAATTTGCCTTGCCCTTTGGTGACTATGAAGTGAACATTACTGTTCCCGCCGACCATATTTTGGATGCTACCGGAACCTTGCAGAACCGCAAGGAAGTATTTTCAAAGGAAATGCTAAAAAGATACGAGCAGGCCAAAAAATCTTATGACAAACCTGTTCTTATCGTAACCCAGGACGAGGCCGAGCAGGCCGAGAAGGGATTTTCAGAAAAGAAAAAAACCTGGAAATTTAAGGCAAAGAATGTCAGGGACTATGCCTTTGCCACTTCAAGAAAGTTCATATGGGATATGCAGGCGGTAAAAGTTGGCAATAAGGACGTAATGGCCGTTTCCCTGTATCCCAAGGAAGGAAACCCACTATGGGAGGATTACTCCACAAAGGCGGTAGCACTTACCCTAAAGAATTACTCTAAGTATACCTTTGATTATCCCTATCCCAAGGCAGTTTCCGTACATGCCAAAAACCAGGGTATGGAATATCCCATGATTTGTTGGAACTATGGGAGGCCCAATCCGGATGGAAGCTATTCCGATAGGGTAAAATTTGGTATGATAAGCGTTATCATTCATGAGGTAGGGCACAACTTTTTCCCTATGATCGTCAATTCCGACGAACGCCAATGGGGCTGGATGGACGAAGGTCTCGATACCTTTATGCAGTATTTGGCCGAGCAGGAGTTTGGAAAGCTATATCCCGGGGCCATCGCGGGCCACGATAAGTACCCTTCCCGGAGGGGAGATCCAGCAAAAATTGTATCCTATATGTCCGGTGATCAAGCTTCCTTGGCCCCGATTATGTCCAACCCGGAAAACGTTTACCAGTTAGGGCCCAATGCCTATGGAAAACCGGCGACGGCCTTAAATATTCTTAGGGAAACCATTATGGGTCCGGAACTGTTCGACCATGCTTTCAAAACCTATGCCCAACGTTGGAAGTTCAAACATCCTACCCCTGAGGACTTTTTCCGTACCATGGAAGATGCCTCCGCCGTAGATCTGGATTGGTTCTGGAGATCGTGGTTCTACACTACGGACTATGTGGATTTGGGTATTAAGGGGATGAAAAAATATGCGGTATCCAATAGTCCGGGGAAACGCATGAAGGAATATATGGAAAATCGAGGGCTTAAGGAATCGGACCTACCACCTTTGGTATATTTGGTAGAGGACAACTCCCTAGAGGAGGGTCAGGCAGGTGATACCATCAATGAGGAATCCCAGACGTTAAAGGAATTTATGATGGACCACATGACCCAGGAGGAACGCAATATGGCGGAGGTACCCAAGTATTTTTATGAACTTACGTTTGAAAAACCCGGTGGTATCCCCATGCCCCTTATAGTAACCTATACCTATGCCGATGGGAGTACGGAAAACGTTACTTATCCCGCAGAGATTTGGAGAAGGAACGATAAGGAGTTTACGGCCGTAGTTTCTTCTACCAACGAATTGACCGGGGTACAGATTGATCCTAAATCGGAAACGGCTGATATTGATGCCTCCAATAATTCTTGGCCGAAGACAGAGACGAAATCCGACTTTGATACGTTCAAGGACGCGATAAAAGGAAAATAGTACGGTATTCTAGTGTCATTTCAAATCTTGAATAACTGGTAAGACTCCTCGGATTACCTGTAGGTTTACGTTTTACATGACACTAAGCTTGGGAGGGTATGGCGATAACGTGCCCATATCCCCTAAACTTGATTATATTTGTCCTATGGGTACCATGCATTTTTTATTTATAGGTGGGACCGAAATATTCTTTATCATGTTCATCGTGGTAATGGTTTTTGGTGCCGATAAGATTCCTGGTATCGCCAAGGGACTGGGGAAAGGTATGCGCCAGTTAAGGGATGCTACCGAGGATATTAAGCAGGAGATTCAGCGAAGTGCTGAAAAGCAAGGGATAGACACTAGTGTGGTCTCTGATATCCAAAAGGATATTGACGATGTAAAGAAGAGCGTATCCTCCAACCTAGGGGAAGAGGTAAGCAAGGAATTTGGGGAAATAAAGAAAGGTTTGGAAGACGTTTCCGGTACCATTAAACGGAAATAGCTTCCCCATGTGGCAAAAATTCCTGGAATGGGACAAGGATGTTTTTGTTTACCTCAACGCCTTGGGAATTGAAAAATACGATCCATTTTGGTCTGCCGTGACCACTATTTCCACTTGGATTCCCTTATTTGTGCTTTTTTTTGTCCTTGTCTGGCATAAATACCCTAAAAAGGAGGCTTTCTTCGTGAGCCTTACCGTTGTGTCCCTGATTTTCTTCATTATCGTCGCTACGGATCTGTCTAAAATGTACTTTGCCCGATTACGGCCGAACAATGAGCCCGAAATCAATACCTTAATACGTATTCTTCGCAGACCATCCAGCTATAGCTTTTTTTCCGGACACGCCTCCAGTTCCTTCTCGGTAACCACCTTAGTGTTCCTATTTCTTAGGAAGAGGTTTGCCTACAGCCTGTTGTTTTTTATTTGGCCCCTATTGTTTACTGCAAGTAGAATATACGTAGGGGTGCATTATCCCTCGGATATTCTTGTTGGTGCCTTTGTAGGGATTTCTTCCGCCTACCTTTTTTACGGCCTTTACCGCCGTCTTATAGTACCCTACTTAACGTTAGGCCGTCCCTGATCGGCAAGAGCACAGTCTCCACGCGGGAATCTTCCTTGAGCTTCCGGTTATAGTCCATGACCATTTTTGTGGCCTTGTCGCTGGGATGCAGGGGTTCCACCACTTTTCCGGACCACAATACATTATCGGACAGAATAACGGTCCCAGATCGGGTCTTTTGCATTACCGCTTCAAAATATAGGGAATATTCCGTTTTTTCGGCGTCGATGAATACCAGATCAAAAACCAGATCTAGTTCTGGGATAATGTGTAGGGCATCCCCGGTATGTTGGATAATTTGTGGGCCAAACCCACTACGATCAAAATAGTTACGCTGTAGACCAAAAAGTTCCTCGTTTTGATCTATGGTGTGCAACTCCCCCCTTTTTTGAAGGCCTTCCGCCAGGCAAAGGGCGGAATATCCGGTGTAGGTGCCTATCTCCAAAATAGTTTTAGGCCCAATTAGCTTGGATAGCAGACTTAATACCCGCCCTTGAAAATGTCCCGTAAGCATTCGGGGCTGTAGTACTTTAAGATGGGTTTCCCGGGTAAGTTGCCGTAGGAGTTCGGGTTCCTCTTCGGACTGTTCACGAATATAATCTTCCAATACGGATGAGAGGAAATGCATAGGGTTTTTATGGTAAAAATAACAAATTGACTCCAAGACCATCCGTTTATATGCTGGGCGATCTCAAATGGTTCCGGAAGTCTTACTTTTGCAGAAAATCAATGCCATGCAGTTTCAAAACACCCTGGATTTTGCCCAACGATTGGATCAGGAAGATGTCCTGGCCGCGTACAGGCGACAATTTCATTTTCCCCGGATCAAGGGAAAAGAGGTCATTTATTTTACAGGGAACTCCCTGGGTCTTCAACCTAAAACAGCCCGGGACTATGTGGATGAGGTGATGGAAGACTGGAAAGAATTGGGCGTTGAAGGACACTTTCATGCGGAAAAGTCGTGGTGGGACTATCACGAGCGTTTGGCGCGACCCTTGGCCAAAGTAGTGGGTGCCCATCCAGATGAGGTTTCCGTGATGAATACGCTTACCGTTAACCTTCATTTTTTAATGGTATCGTTCTATAGACCTTCCCCCAAACGCGTTAAGATCCTGTGTGAGGAAAAAGCCTTTCCCTCCGATCAGTATATGTTGCAGAGTCAAGTTCGGTTTCATGGGTTCGATCCCAAAGAGGCCATAGTGGAGGTAAAAAAGCGGGAGGGTGAACATCACTGGCGTACTGAGGATGTCCTCGCCAAGATCAAGGAAGTGGGAGAGGAGCTGGCCCTGGTACTTATTGGGGGAGTAAACTATTATAACGGCCAAGTGTTTGATATGGGCAGAATTACACGGGCTGGAAAGGATACCGGGGCCGTGGTGGGCTGGGACCTTGCCCATGCGGTATGCAATGTGGATTTGAAACTACATGACTGGCACGTAGATTTTGCGGCCTGGTGCAGTTATAAATACATGAACAGTGGCCCTGGAAATGCTTCCGGGATTTTTGTGCATACAGACTATTTGGGAAAATCCGACATACCCAGGTTCCAGGGTTGGTGGGGCACTCAAAAGGAAGTACGCTTTTTGATGAAACCCCAATTTGAGCCTATGCCCAATGCCGATGCATGGCAGGTAAGTAACCCGCCCGTACTTTCGCTGGCACCCTATTTGGCATCCTTAAAGCTGTTCGATGAGGTGGGTATGGAACCTTTGATAGCGAAAAGTAAAAAGCTTACGGCCTATTTGGAGTTTATCCTAAAACAGGTAGCTGCCGAGGTAGATAGTACTTTTGAGATCATTACCCCGGTGGAACGTGGTTGCCAACTATCCGTGTTTCTTCATGGAGAGGGAAGACCTTTATTTGATTATCTAATGAAGAATGGGGTTATCACCGATTGGCGGGAACCCAATGTCATTCGTCTGGCACCGGCCCCTTTTTATTGCTCTTTTACCGATATGTACCAATTTGGACGGATATTAAAACAGGGGATCCTGTTAAAAGAAACCTAGAAATACCCTGTTTTTGTAGTTTTGCCCGGCACTATCAATCTAGAGCCGTTCAAGATGAAATCCCTGTTGCTTATTCTTTCCAATGCCCGATACTTTGGCCCGGCCTGGGTGTTTGCCAGTATCAATATCCTCTTTGGCACTTGGGCCATTTACATCCCCACGGTAAAGGGGCATTTGGGCATTGATAAATCCCAATTGGGTTTTGCCCTCTTCTTTCTATCGCTAGGCGTTTTCATAGTGTTTCCCATGGCTGCAACCCTAATCAATAGGATAGGGGTGGGCCGGGCAACTTGGTATGGGGTACTTTTAAGTAGTCTAGTAGCCATACTTCCCCTGTTGGCACCTAATGTATACGCCTTAATGGCTGGTCTTTTCCTTTTCGGCGCCTCCAATGGTTTTACGGATATTGCCATGAATACCCTCGTAACCGAAATTGAAAAGGAAGATGGGCAAAAATTTATGTCCGCTGCCCACGGCTTTTTTAGCTTGGGAGGGGTTTTGGCCGGCCTGGGTAGTTTTTTGATCGGACCCTTGGCAAATCCGGTACTGCATATGGGTATCGCCATTGCGCTGGTCTTGATCGTAAATACAATGTATTATAGGCACTATAAGGATATTAAGGCAGCTCCTGTGGCGAAGGAACCTTTTAGTTTACTATTCTTTAAACCTTTACTGCTTTTAGGATTGGTCTCCTTTGTTGCCATGGGCAGTGAAGGGGCCATTGTGGATTGGAGCGGCTTGTATCTCAAGGAAATCAGTAGGGCTCCCGAGGCTTTATGGGGAGCCGGGTTTTTAGGGTTTCAGGTCACTATGACCATGGGTCGTTTTTTGGGTGATGGAATCAGTTCCAAAATAGGATCGATCCGTATCGTGGCGCTTGGGGTATTGGTGGTTATTTTAGGGTATATACTCGTCCTAAGTACGCTTACCTATATGGCAATCCCCGGTTTTGCGTTGACCGGTTTGGGTTTTTCGGTAATGGTACCGGAATTGTTTCGTATAGGTGGGAAAGCAAAAGGAGTGCAATCTTCCCAAGGGATTTCATTTATCGCGGGCTTTGGTTATGTTGGTTTTTTGCTGGCCCCGCCCATTTTGGGCCTGGTGGCGGAACATTTTTCCTTGATTAGCTGTTTTTTGGTGTTGTTATGCTGTGCCTTCTTAATTTTGGGAGCCACTTTTTTGATGGGTGGAAAGCAAACGTAGGTTTCGGTTACTACGGTTCCGTTTCGGCGGAAACATTGCTAAAGTATAAAACCAGGCTTCCATCATCCTTTTGATGTGTCAAGGCTATTTGTAAACCCTTGATGTCCGTGTAGTCCTCCCAGGTCGTGGTCATGGAAGGTTCCGGTCGATTGCCCTTTCGGAAAACCCATTCTTTGATCAGAAAATCATCCCCAAAGTAAAAATCATAGGCGTCCCCGGGGGTATAGCCCCCTTCGTTCCCATAGACTACAGAGAGCTTTTGCATAGGTTCCTTGCTAATGGGAGCTATCACATTTTCCAGATGTTCTACTTCCAAATTGGGGTTGTCCCACAGAATATTGATCGGGGCCAACAACCAATACTTGTCGTTGATAAAGTCTTTGTTTATACCATGGGAAATACTGTCCATATCCCTTCGGATATAGGTTATGGTATCTGTTCTAGAAATGGAAGTCACTTCATTGGTTTTGGGTTGCCAGATCCATGAACGCTCAAAATGGGTACTATCCCGATCTACATTAAACGTGAATCGAAGTTCCTTAATGGTTTCCCAGCTTTCATAACCATGGGCCAAGGCCAATTTTTCCAGAATAGAGGGCTCTCTCTGTTCGGGTTCTTTTTTAGACTCCTTAC
>JBCCZF010000157.1:0-6616 GCA_039188035.1 Bacteroidota bacterium
AAACAATTTTTATCATTTTATTGTTTAACTTTTTTTACATTTGGTTTAACAGAATTAATTAACCGTTATATATATGAAATCTTTAATGTTAAGCTTACCCTTGCTGGCCGATGTTAGCAAGATAGCCAACGATGATTATGTTGGATTCACCTTTTTCGTAGGGTGTATGGCCATGATGGCCGCTTCTGCTTTTTTCTTTCTGTCCATGAACAGTTTTGACAGAAAGTGGAAGACTTCTATCCTGGTTTCAGGATTGATTACATTTATTGCCGCAGTGCACTATTGGTACATGCGCGATTATTGGGCTGGTGTAGGAGAATCCCCTACTTTCTTTAGGTATGTAGACTGGATACTAACGGTACCGTTAATGTGTGTGGAGTTCTACCTAATCCTTAGAGTGGCAGGTGCTACCAAATCATTAATGTGGAAGTTGATCGCAGCATCTGTAATTATGCTTGTAACAGGTTACTTTGGTGAAGCGGTCCACACCACAGGTTCGGGCCCTGCTCTATGGGGATTGATTTCTGGAATCGCCTACTTCTACATTGTTTATGAAATATGGTTTGGTTCCGCCAAGAAACTGGCAGAATCGGCCGGAGGGGCCGTTTTGAAAGCTCATAAAACCCTGTGCTGGTTTGTTTTGGTGGGCTGGGCCATTTATCCCATAGGTTATATGGCGGGTACCACGGGATGGTACGATGGCATTTTTGAAGGTCTAAACATGGATGTCATCTACAACATTGGTGACGCCATCAACAAAATTGGTTTTGGCCTCGTAGTATATGGAGCTGCGGTAGCCGCACAATCTTCCAGGTCTGAATCGTAGGTTCGTTGGCAATCTGAAAAGCTCTTGTTTTTATAACAGGGGCTTTTACATCCGTTCCGGCACTTGAATTCCCAATAGGCCAAAGCCGGACCGGATGACTTCCCCTACTTTTTGGCACAACCGCACCCGAAACCTTTTTCTGTCTTCATCCGGCTCCCCCAAAATAGTGACCTGTTGGTAAAAACTGTTGAATTCCTTGACCAAATCGTAGACATAATTGGCAATCAGGGCCGGACTGTAATTCTCGGCCGCCCACTGCAAGGTCTCCGGAAACAACTGTATTTGTTTGATGAGCTCTTTTTCCTTGGGATGTAAATCTGCAAGACCTACCAGGTTTTGGAAACCTTGTAGATTCTGAAAACCTACAAGGTCTTTGGCCTTGCGCAAAATGGACTCGATCCGCGCATAGGTATATTGGATAAAGGGCCCGGTATTGCCCTGAAAATCCACGGACTCCCCAGGGTTAAAAAGAATGCGTTTTTTGGGATCTACCTTAAGAATATAATACTTCAAGGCCCCCAAGCCGATAATCTTGTAAAGCGCTTGTTTTTCGCTTTCCGTATACTCGTCCAGTTTTCCCAATTCCTTGCTGATGGTTTCTGCAGTGCGAGTCATCTCGTCCATAAGATCGTCCGCATCCACCACGGTGCCCTCACGACTTTTCATCTTACCGCTAGGAAGATCCACCATGCCATAGCTCAAGTGGTACAGATTTTCCGCCCAGGAAAAGCCCAACTTTTTTAGGATAAGGAAAAGTACCTTAAAATGGTAATCCTGTTCGTTACCCACGGTATAGACCATGCCGCCGATATCCGGGTAATCGGTTACCCGTTGTATCGCCGTACCAATATCCTGGGTCATGTACACGGCGGTTCCGTCTGCTCGTAATACAATTTTCTCATCCAGGCCCTCATCGGTTAGGTCGATCCAAACGCTGCCGTCCTCCTTACGATGGAAAACCCCTTTTTGCAATCCGTCCTCCACCACATCCTTACCCAAAAGGTAGGTATCGCTTTCGTGGTACAGGGTATCAAAATCTACACCCATATTTTGATAGGTAGTATCAAAACCGGCATAGACCCAAGCGTTCATTTTACGCCATAGCGCTACAACCTTTGTATCTCCAGATTCCCATTTCCGGAGCATTTCCTGGGCCTCCAACAGTGAGGGAGCTTCTTTCTCCGCTCGTTTTTTGTCCATTCCCCCGGAAACCAAATCCTGTACCTCTGCGCCATATAGTTCATTGAACTTTACGTAATAGTTCCCAACCAGCTTATCCCCTTTTAAACCAGTGGTTTCCGGCGTTTCCCCATTCCCGAAACGCTGCCAGGCCAACATGCTCTTACAAATATGGATGCCCCGGTCATTAATGATCTGGGTCTTATACACCTTCTTCCCGGCGGCCTTCAGAATTTGCGCCACCGAATAGCCCAATAAAATGTTACGTACATGGCCCAGATGTAAAGGTTTGTTGGTATTGGGCGAGGAATATTCCACCATTACGGCATCTCCGGTTTCCTGATCCACAAAACCATAATCGGTCTTGTCCAAAATGGACATAAAAAAATCCACATAGTAGGAGTCCGCAATGCTCAGGTTCAAAAAACCCTTAACCACATTGAAGTTGGCCACTTCGGGAACCTCTTCCTGAAGATATTCCCCCAGCTGAGTTCCTATTTGGGCCGGATTTCCCTTAAGCACACGGAGCATAGGGAAAACAACCACGGTAATATCGCCCTCAAAATCCTTTCGGGTAGGCTGGAACTCCACAGCAGGGAGGTCTTTTTGAAAAATAGAGGTTACGGCCTCCTTGACGCTTTTTTCCAGAAGTTCCTTAATGTTCATCTCCCATAGGTTTTAGGCCTGCAAAATTACTACTTTTTTGGCCTTTACGAGGTTAATTTGAAAATGAACCAACGTAGCAATGAGGCAAATTTTTAATATAATGATTCGAAAATGGGTCGAAGGCGGGTTTCTAAAAGCAAAATTCAAACAGGCTCTTAACACTGAACAATTTGTCGTATGACCAATTTGAAAAGCGTACTTTTAAGTATCTTTATGAGGCAATAAAAGAACGCAACACCAATGCTCTTAAATGTATCCTATACGGACAAGCGGGTTTCGGAAAAAATAGACCGGGAAGTGGGCAAACCCTTCCCCCTAAGGGAACGGTGGGCCTTAAGTGGCATAGGATCGCCCCGACTCTTTATTACCGATACCAGCATGGAGATACGAAACTTATTGATATTGGACAACAATAGGGATCAATGTAACATTGAAATGCGGCCTAAGGGTATTGTTGTGCGGTTCCGATCCCTCTTGGAGACCTTTGCGTTGGTAATCCCTTACTATAAGCTGGTCCTTTATAAGGGCGACCTTGGAATCTATTCCATATATCGCGATCACTATTTTATCAAAGTACGGGCGGACACCAAGGCCATCCAGAAATATTTTAAAAAAATTTTAGACTACAAGTCGGACAACGCACCAACATCCATTGAAGACATATAGCAACCAGAATCAGTGTCCGAACCTGAATATGCGGTAACGCAAAAATTGGGAAATTGTACCCTACCCGGGTCAAATCCCTAAGAACCGGACAGCCTAGTTTCCACATTGACTTTTGCCTAATGAAGATACTCCTCACCGGGGCCAACGGCTATATTGGCATGCGACTTTTACCCCAACTCTTGGCCATGGGGCATCAAGTGGTTTGCGCGGTCCGGGATAAAAACAGGTTCTCCATTGATACGGAGACGCGAAACCAGCTACAGATTATTGAAGTGGACTTTTTAAAGGAACTCCGTCCCGGTGTGTTTCCCAAGGACTTGTCAGCAGCCTACTATTTGATTCATTCCATGAGTTCGTCCACCACCGATTTTGACCAACAGGAAGCGCGTGCAGCGAACCATTTTAATACCTACATGGCAGACACCCAGGTGAAACAAGTTATTTATTTGAGTGGTATCGTCAATGATAAAAAACTTTCCAAACACCTCAATTCACGAAAGCGCGTTGAGGATATTCTCTACAAAGGGCATTTTAAGTTAACCGTACTACGCGCGGGCATAATCGTAGGTTCGGGGAGTTCTTCGTTTGAAATTATCCGGGACCTCTGCGAAAAACTCCCCCTTATGGTAACACCAAAATGGGTGTTGACCAAGACCCAACCCATTGCCATACGGGACGTTATCCGTTTTCTCATCAACGTGCTGGGAAAAGCGGGAACCTTTGACCAATCCTTTGATATTAGCGGCCCGGACGTACTTACCTACAAACAAATGTTGAAGCAATATGCACATACCAGAGGATTTAAAAATTACATTTTAACGGTTCCCGTCATGACCCCAAAATTGTCCAGCTATTGGTTATATTTTGTTACGGCCACCTCGTATAAGTTGGCCGTGAACCTGGTAGACAGCATGAAAATGGAAGTGGTGGCCAGGGACAATCATTTACAGCAACTCTTGGGAATTACCACACATACCTATACGGAAGCCATTGCAATGGCCTTCAAGAAAATTGAACAAAACCTTGTGGTGAGTAGTTGGAAGGACAGTATGGTAAGTGGCCGAATCCGGGACAACCTAAAAAAGTACATCCAGGTACCCAAATACGGAATCCTTACCGATGCCAAGGCAATGAAGGTCAAAAATCCGGATAGGGTGCTTCAAAATATATGGGAGATAGGCGGACAAACGGGCTGGTATTACGGCAATTGGCTCTGGCGCATCCGTGGGTTTCTGGACAAACTTTTTGGCGGAGTGGGATTACGTCGCGGACGAACCCATCCGGACCAGTTGTACGCCGGGGACGCCCTGGATTTTTGGCGCGTACTCCTGGCGGACAAAAAGGGAAAACGGCTTTTGTTATTTGCCGAAATGCGCCTTCCGGGCGAGGCCTGGCTGGAATTTAGGATCGATGACTCCAATATACTACACCAAACCGCAACCTTTAGACCGCGAGGATTACGAGGACGACTCTACTGGTACTGTGTCCTTCCCTTCCATTACTTCATCTTTGGGGGCATGATCCGGAATATCGCCAAGGGCTAAAGGTTTGGTTGTTCGGGGTTCGGGGTTTAAAGTTCAAAGTTGAAGTGACCGACTGACCGGAAAACACGAACCTGGAAACCAGAAACCCAAAAAAACGATACCTTGCCGGAAAAATAAAAGGTTTGTTATCCACTTTTAGAAAGGATCTGCTACTCCCCATGGCCTTGGGTCTGCTATCCCTTTTTTCCCTGTTCTTGATTTTGGATACGGAACGGAGCTATGCTACCATAGAAGCGGTGTCGCTTTGGGTACGGAACCGGTTTGGCCGGTTCTACCTGTATATAGGGCTGGGCTGTGTGCTACTGCTCTTCGGCATCGCCCTATCGCCCTGGGGCAAAATTAAATTGGGCGCAAAGGACGAAAGGCCCGAACACTCTTTTTGGGCCTGGATCGCAATGCTCTATAGCGCGGGTATGGGAGCGGGAATTTTATTGAGGGCCGTACAGGAACCCGTCTTCATGTACCTAAATCCACCCTACCCTTCCCAGCTCCCCCCGGAAACCCTGGCCCTAACCTTTACCTTTTATCAATGGGGCTTTACCGCTTGGGCCTTTTATGGTTTTTTTGCCATGATTATTGGATATGCCCTCTTTGTACGGAAAAGTCAGGTTAGCGTCAGTGCCAGTTTAACGGGAGCTTTTAGTAGAGGTATCTTCGGAAAGGCCGTGGATGTTACTACATTGATTACCACGGTTTTTGGATTGGTCGTCGCCGTGGGCTTGGGAACCACCCAGATCAGCGGGGGGCTTAACCATCTTTTCCCAGAGCGTTTTGGTCTGGGATCTACCCTGCTACTCACCCTTCTTGTATGTATTCTTGCGGGCTATTCGGCATGGCGTGGGGTAAACCAAGGAATCAAGATCCTTTCCAAAATCAATATCATCGTAACCCTACTGCTGTTACTATTTGTTTTTTTGTGGAGTGATATTGGTGCCGTTCTGAGCTCTTTTTTGGAAGCCACGCTACAGTATCTAATCCATTTTGTTCCCATGAGCCTGGCTTACGGGAGCTATGACCCCGGTATCGATTTTTTGACCGATTGGACCTTTTACTATTGGGCCTTTTGGTTGGCCTATGCCCCCTTTACCGGAATTTTTATCGCGCGTATTTCCAAAGGGCGAAATTTGCGTCAGATGTTGCTAGGCGTATTGATCATCCCTTCCTTGGGCACCTTTTTTTGGTTTTCGGTCTTTGGCTCTTCCGCCTTTACCCTTATCCAATCCTGGGAAAGTTACCATAACGAGTTTGGCAACGTCTTTTCTTCCTTGTTTGTGTTTTTGGAAAACTATCCTTTTTCCGATGTCCTCAATGGAATTATCCTTGTACTTTTGGTCGGTTTTTTAGTAACTTCGGTGGACTCCGCAGTGTTTGTACTTAGTATGTTTACGGATAACGGAAAGCAAAACCCCAAAAAACGGCATCGCCTACTTTGGACGTTGCTTATCCTATTGACCACCCTGGCGCTTATTATTTTGGGCAATGTCAAGCCGGACATTGATGTGTTGGTCGCGGTGCAGAAACTATTGATCATAACCTCCCTGCCCTTTGCCCTTTTCATGGTTGTGGTGGCTGGAATGTTCGTATTTGGGTTGATTAAAAACCCGGTGAAACCGGTTAATAAACAGAAGTCACAATAACTGTGCTTTGAAACCCAAGTACGAACATTCCAGCCACCACAACCATGAAAAGGGCAAAGGGCAGGGAGGTTATGATCAATAGTTTCTGCACCGCGACC
>JBCCZF010000158.1:0-6605 GCA_039188035.1 Bacteroidota bacterium
GCCTACCAATGGTACCTAAACAACAGCCCCATTGCCGGTGCCACAAGTGAAACCTATATTCCAAATACTACCGGAGACTTTTTTTTAGAGGTTACCAAGGGAAATTGTACCTACACCAGCAATACGCTACATGCCAACCCCTGCAAAATCATTACCAACAGGGGCATTACCCATAGAATAAAAAACTGGTAGTTCTGTAACAAAAAGCATACTTGACCGTCTTAGAAGGGTATAAACACCTGTACTCTTGGACACCATTCTCTCCGTAAACAATCTAACCAAGGCATTTGGACGGCTCGTTGCCGTTAAAGATCTTTCCTTTACCATAGAAAAGGGCAATGTATACGGTATCCTGGGACCCAATGGAAGTGGCAAGAGCACCACCTTGGGCATTGTGCTGAACGTGGTAAACCGGAGCGCGGGGGATTTCTTTTGGTTCGATGGGCAAATCTCTACCCATGAGGCCTTGAAAAGGGTAGGGGCCATCATAGAACGCCCCAATTTTTACCCCTACATGAGCGCCGTGCAAAATCTGAAACTGGTCTGCAAGATCAAGGAAGTACCAGTGGCCAAAATTGAGGAGAAATTGGAACTCGTGGGCTTGCTAGATCGCAAAAATAGTAAGTTCCGCACCTATTCCTTGGGAATGAAACAACGGTTGGCAATCGCTTCGGCCCTACTCAACGATCCGGAAATCCTTATTTTGGACGAACCCACCAACGGCTTGGATCCCCAGGGAATCCACCAAATCCGGGAAATCATAAAAAAAATAGCGGCGGAAGGCACTACCATTTTACTGGCTTCCCATCTATTGGATGAAGTGGAAAAGGTATGCACCCACGTTGTAATCCTTAGAAAAGGCGAAAAACTATATTCGGGCAGCGTTGATGGCATGTTGGCCAGTCACGGCTTCTTTGAGCTTCAGGCCGATGATATGATGGCCCTGAAGACCATTTTGGATGAAAATCCCAGCTTTGGGGAGTTCAAAATGCAGCATGGACGGATTACGGCCTTTTTAACCCAAGAAATGCATGCCGAAGAATTAAACAAACTGCTGTTCAAAAAAGGAGTAGTACTTTCCCATTTGGTAAAACGAAAGGAAAGCTTGGAGGAACAATTCTTGACTTTGACCAAAAACCAAGGGCAATAAGGTATGGTGCGATTGTTACAAATCGAGTTTATAAAACTCTGGAACAACAGGGCCAGTAGGATACTGATCATTACCTATTTCGCCTTGGTCACCTCCATTGCCTTGATTTCCATGGTAAAATTTGATTTTGGCGAGGTCCACTTTCAACTCGCGGACCAAGGTATTTTTAATTTCCCCTACATCTGGCATTTCAACACCTATTTTACCGCATGGCTTAAACTGTTCCTCGCTATCGTAATCGTTTCCATGATGGCGAACGAATACAGCAATAAAACCCTGAAACAAAACCTTATAGACGGATTGTCCAAAAGGGAATTCGTGCTCTCCAAATTTCTGACCGTTTTGGTATTTGCCGGTATTTCCACCTTATTTATATTCACAGTATCCTTGGTCCTAGGGCTTATCTATTCCGATTATAACGAACCTGCCATTATTTTTTCCGATTTGGAATTTGTGTTGGCCTACTTTGTAAAACTTACGGGTTTCTTCGCATTTTGCCTGTTTCTCGGGGTATTGGTAAAACGATCGGCCTTTGCCTTGGGTTTCCTGTTTATGTGGCAGATATTGGAGTTGATCGCCACGGTATTCCTGGAACAAAAAGTCTTTGGTACCCAGGACGGCAACGCTGAATTCGTTACGGGCTTCTTCCCGCTACAATCCATGTACAACCTTATAGAAGAGCCCATTACCCGCCTCAATGTGGTAAAATCGGCTGCAAGTCAATTAGGGGCCGCTTTTGACCTGGATTACCACATCCAATGGTATGAATTCTTTATCGTACTTGGTTGGACGGCACTTTTTATGTATTTGTCCCTCGCATTATTAAAAAAGCGCGATTTGTAGTACCTTATGCGTTCTTGGGAACGCTATATGAAAAAGAGAATCGTATTGCTCTGGCTTCTTGCCCTGGGCATGACCTATGGCCAGGACGAAACTACCAATTGGTACTTTGGCATCAATGCGGGACTGCGTTTTAACGAAGACGGCAGTGTCACGGCACTTTCCGAAGGGAAAATACGGACCGAAGAGGGCTGTGCCAGCATCTCCAACGCCCAAGGTGAACTCCTTTTTTACACGGACGGGATTACCATCTATAACGGTGGTCATGAGGTTATAACCGGAGGCACGGGACTTTATGGCGATCCTTCCAGTACACAATCGGCCATAATTGTTCCCGGCTCAAAGACGGATGACCTTTTTTATGTCTTTACTGTAGACACGTCCATTAGAGACAACGACCGGGATTTTGGCCTTAATTACTCTGTTGTGGATATGTCGGGAAATGATGGCAAGGGTGCTGTAGTACGTAAAAATATAAACCTGCTTCGCTCCTGCTCTGAAAAAATCACTGCCGTGGCCAAGGACTGTGTCAAGGAATCCTTTTGGGTGGTCACCCTCGCCAGCGAGAGCGGTGGCGAAGGCCCGGCGGATACCTTCCATGCCTTTGAGGTAAACGAACAGGGGGTCGTTGAAAACGCGGTCAAAAGCAAACTTCCCGAACAGTTCCAAGATCCCAGGGGCTATCTGAAAATTTCCCCGGACGGCCACCAATTGGCCAGTGCCAATGAAAGGGATGGTCTTTTCCTATATAATTTCGATGCTGGAAACGGACGGGTTTCCAATCCGAGAAGAATCGCCATTTCCACAGGTTACCGCAGTCCCTATGGTATAGAATTCTCGCCCAATAACAGGTATTTATACGTCCATGCCCATTCTGGAGCTCCACCCTTTGAAGACAATCACAATGCCAACCTCTTGCAGTACGACCTTTCCGCGGAAAATATATCGCTATCGCAAACCGTCCTCTACCGAGGTCCAAATTACAGGGGAGCCCTGCAATTGGCCGCAAATGGAAAAATCTATGTGACCCTGACCCAGAACTACCAGAGTGGAACACAGTACCTTGGGGTAGTCCATAATCCGGATCAGGGAGGTGCGGAGGCCGCCTATGAACATAATGCCGTTTTTCTGGATGAGGGAATCGCTATGCAAGGATTGCCGCCCTTTATTCAATCGTTCTTTGCCAAAAAAGGTCTTTTGACCAATTCAGATGGTTCCACTAGTAGTGCAGGTACGGCATGCCTGGGCGAGCCATTGGTACTGGAGACAGAACCGCTTCCCGGGGCAACCTATGAATGGACCTTCAACGGAACGCCCTTTGTGAACGATTCCGGTCATCTGCTCCAATTGGATAATGTAGACGCAACCGTTGCCGGACAATATCGCCTAGTCATTACACCGTCCAACGCGGCGGAATGCCAGATCATTGGGGAAGCCAATGTTCAAGTGAGTGCACCGCCCATGGTAAATTCCGGGGTATTGGAGCAATGCGATATCGATGAAAACGGGAGTGACGGTTTTACCCTATTCAATTTAAATCAGGCGATTTCAGAGCTTAGCGACAATTCTGTTAATACTTTGGCCTTTTACGAGAACTTAAGGGATCTTAGTGATGAAATTCCCATTTCAGAACCTGGGCGCTACCGCAACACGGATTCCGGGGAACAGACCCTTTATGTAACCGTGACCGATATTTTTGGATGCAGCAATGAAACCGAATTGGTATTACGGGTCAACGCATCGGTTTCCGGACCGATATCCGGGGGTGTTTTGTATACCTGTAGTATGGAAGAAAACACTTCAAGGGGCCGTTTTGCCCTCAACACCTTTGTAAATGAAACCTATCCGGACTATGAGGTTACCCTTTTTGCCGACCGGGAAGATGCCCAATTGGAGATAAATCCATTACCCCGATCGAATGATTATATCTCCGCGGAGACAGTCTTGTACGCGCGGATAGAAATCCAAAACCAGTGTTTGGGGGTGGAGCAGTTGGCCTTGCGGGTAAACCTTACTCCGGTGGTAACGCTGGAAAAGGAATACCAGTTATGCACCAATTCCCCAAATTTGTTCATTGCGGCAGAAGAAGGTTTTAACGCATATCGTTGGTATCGTACCGAAAACGGGAACCCACTTGACCTTGTTTCCGAAGATTCGGTCTTCCAGGTTCTAGAACCGGGCACATATCGCTTGGAAGTAGATCAAAGCTATGCGGCTGGCCGGGAAATCTGTACGGCAAACACCTACTTTACGGTCGTACCTTCCAATAGTGCCGCAATTACGGATATTATCAACTCGGATTTCTTGGAGAACAACCGTGTGGAAGTTATCGTACAAGGCGATGGGGATTATGAATATTCCCTGGAATCCGTGGATGGCCCGTTTCAGGACGACCCGGTATTCGAAAACGTATCCCCGGGATCCCGAACCCTTTATGTGCGCGATAAAAATGGATGTGGCATCGCTCAGGAAGCAGTATCCATAATTGGATTTCCCAAATTTTTTAGCCCCAATGGCGATGGTAAAAACGACTCTTGGGAACTCATCGGAGTTTCCGGGATGGGGCCTGTTATGGTATCTATTTTTGATCGTTACGGCACTTTGCTATATGAAGGCAACCTTACCGACGGAAACGGGTGGAACGGTACTTTTAACGGAAGGTTATTGCCCGCTTCGGATTATTGGTTCAGAATCCGACTGGAAGACGGAACCCGCCATAATGGGCATTTTACCTTAAAGCGTTGATTATTGCAAAAATTGGTTAACGACTCCTATCACCCCGCCTTCTTTTGTATTTTTGCCGTATGAAATTTAAAGTGGTTTCGGACTTTACCCCTACCGGTGATCAACCTGAAGCAATACGTCAATTGGAAGAAGGTGTCCGTGCCCAGGAACCCCATCAAACCCTGTTGGGGGTAACCGGCTCCGGAAAGACCTTTACGGTGGCCAATGTAATCGAAAGGACCCAAAGGCCCACTTTGGTATTGGCCCACAACAAAACCCTCGCGGCCCAGCTCTATTCGGAATTCAAACAGTTCTTTCCGGAGAATGCAGTGGAATATTTTGTTTCCTATTATGATTATTATCAACCGGAAGCCTATATCCCCACTTCCGGACTATATATCGAAAAGGACCTTTCCATTAACGAGGATATCGAAAAGCTGCGCCTAAGCGCCACCTCGTCCCTCCTCTCCGGGAGAAGGGATGTACTTGTAGTGGCCTCAGTGTCCTGCCTATATGGCATAGGCAACCCAATCGAATTTCAAAAAAACGTCATCACTATCCGAAAGGACCAGGTAATTGCCCGCACCAAGTTTATGCATCAATTGGTCCAGGGCCTGTACGCCAGGACCACGTCGGATTTTAGAAATGGGAACTTTCGGGTAAAGGGAGATGTGGTGGACGTGTTTCCGAGTTATGCGGACCATGCCTTCCGAATCCATTTTTTTGGTGACGAAATAGAGGAAATAGAAGCCTTTGACCCCTTCAAAAATACCATTTTAGAGGTCTATGAAAACCTGAACATCTATCCTGCCAATATGTTCGTAACCTCCCAGGACGTGCTGCAGAATGCCATACACCAAATTCAGGACGATCTTGTGCGCCAAGTAGATTATTTCAAGGAAATAGGCAAGCCCCTGGAAGCAAAACGCCTGGAGGAGAGAACTAATTTTGATTTGGAAATGATCCGGGAATTGGGCTACTGCTCGGGTATCGAGAACTATTCGCGATATCTGGATGGCAGGGAGCCCGGAACCCGACCCTTTTGCCTGTTGGATTATTTTCCAGACGATTATCTTATGGTCATTGATGAAAGCCATGTGACCATCCCGCAGGTACATGCCATGTATGGCGGAGACCGCTCACGAAAGGAGAATTTGGTGGAATACGGTTTCCGTCTGCCCGCGGCCATGGACAATCGACCCTTGAAATTCGAGGAATTCGAGGCCCTTCAAAATCAAGTACTCTACGTAAGTGCCACCCCGGCCGATTATGAATTACACTTGAGCCAGGGCGTCTATGTGGAGCAAGTAATTCGCCCTACAGGGCTTTTGGATCCCGAAATTGAGGTAAGGCCCAGTCAAAACCAAATAGACGATCTGGTGGAGGAAATACAGGTACGTGTGGAAAAGGATGAGCGTACCCTGGTGACCACACTAACCAAAAGGATGGCGGAGGAACTCACCAAATATTTGAGTCGCATCCAGATACGCTGCCGATACATCCATAGTGACGTGGACACCCTGGAACGGGTAGAGATTATGCAAGATTTAAGAAAAGGTATTTTTGATGTACTTATAGGGGTAAACCTCCTACGGGAAGGGCTGGATCTACCGGAGGTTTCACTTGTCGCCATCCTGGATGCGGATAAAGAGGGGTTTTTGAGAAGCAACCGCTCCCTCACCCAGACCGTTGGAAGGGCGGCAAGACATCTCAATGGGAAGGCCATTATGTATGCAGATACCATTACCGAAAGTATGCAGAAGACCATTGACGAAACCGACTACCGGCGTGAAAAGCAAATTGCGTATAACAGCAAAAATAATATTGTCCCGAGAGCCCTAAAAAAAGGGCTGGACAGTGCCCTGGCCAAAAACTCCGTTTCCACCTATCA
>JBCCZF010000159.1:0-6591 GCA_039188035.1 Bacteroidota bacterium
AAAATTAGTACATTAACCGCTTTAAACATACAACTAAGATGAAAACGAAATTTTACTTCACCGTTTGGATGTTGGTCGGATGTCTTGGAGTAACCTTTGCGCAAGCGCAAAATCAGGAATGCATGACCAATCTTTCTATTTATGTAGAGCACGCTAAAGTAAAAAACTACGAGGCTGCCTATACCCCATGGAAAATGGTCTA
Organism: Bacteroidota bacterium; assembly: GCA_039188035.1. Lineage (GTDB taxonomy): Bacteria > Bacteroidota > Bacteroidia > Flavobacteriales > Flavobacteriaceae > Ulvibacterium. The sequence continues at coordinate 203 of JBCCZF010000159.1, forward strand.
TGACAATTGCCCCGATATCAACTGGGCCAACTTTGCCTATGGGGAGCGCATCCTAAAGGACAAAATAAAAAAGTCTTCCGGTGGTGACAAGGATACCCAGATCAATGACCTTCTGGCCTTATATGACAATAGTCTAAAGTACTTTCCCAAAAAGGCGAAAAAAGCGGATGTCATCATTGACAAGGTACTTTTGAAATACGATAATAAGATGATCAACGATCAGGAGATTTACGATCAACTTAAAATAGCCTTTACCGAGGATCGTCCCAATTTTAAAAATCCCAAGGCCCTTTACCTCTACTTCTCTAGTTTGGTGGATTTGCATAATGCGGGAAACAAAGATTTGCAGGAAGTTTTTGATGTCTATGATGATGTCACCGAAAAAATTGAAGAGGAAAACAAAAAGCTCACCGCTATCATCTCCAAACTTTTGCCCAAGGAAGAGGCCGGAACCTTGACCTCTAAGGAAAAGAAACTATTGAGGGTGGCCAGGGCGAATTCCGAATCGTATGGAAAAATTGCGGGTAGTATCGATACCAAGTTAGGACGATTGGCGGATTGTGAGAACCTCATTCCCCTGTATCAGAAAAGCTTTGAGCAGAAAAAGGGCGATGTGGATTGGGTAAAACGTGCCGTGGGTCGTATGTTCAACAAGGAATGTACGGACGATCCTATGTTCCGAAAGTTGTTTGAGGCCCAATTGGCCTTGGATCCCTCTGCGGATGCCTATGTGTATGGGGGAACCCTTAAGAAAAAGGCTGGGGATACCAAAGGGGCTATCGCCGATTTTAACAAGGCCCTGGAATTGGAGACCGACCCCTATAAAAAATCAAAAATCGCGTACAACATCGCCACCAGTTATAGAAAAACGAGCAAATCTACCTCACGAAGTTATGCGAGAAAGGCCATTGCCGCCAATCCCGCCAATGGCAAGGCCTATTTGTTGATTGCCAGTTTGGAGGCCAGTAGTGCCAACGAATGTGGGAGCAAACCTTTTGAGAAGCGCGCCATTTACTGGAAAGCAGCGGACACGGCAAGAAAAGGGGGTAGGGTGGATCCCTCCTTAAGTGGAAGGGCGGCCAAGGCGGCGGCCAGTTATTCGGCCAAGGCCCCTTCAAAGACCGATATTTTTAATGCCGGGATGGCCGGAAAGACCGTCACCTTCAAATGTTGGGTAGGTGGTAGTGTAAAAGTGCCCAATTTATAACGGAAAATGCTGTTAGTACATAGCATACGGAATAGTGCCATGGCCTGGGCCATGGCACTATTTTTTTTGGGGTGTACGGATACCTATAAGCGTGTAGGGGAAGAGGCCCGTAAGAACGTATTTCCACAGGGAGTGGCCGAAAATTTTGTGCTCACCTACACGGAGACCGGGGAAGAGGTAAACAGCGAGGATGTAGAAAACACCAAGGTAATCGCCGTGCTTACAAGTCCCTTTATGGAGGATTTTGAAAACCTGGGTTTCCCCCACAGAACCTTTCCCCAAGGGCTACAACTGGATTTTTATGACAAACAAGGTCAAAAAAGTGAGATAACGGCGGATTATGGAATTATGTACAGACCCACCGGTATCATAGATTTGCAGGGCAATGTGGTCATAGAGACCCATGATGGCAAAAAATTGGAGACGCCCCAGTTGTACTACGATCAGACCAACGAGTGGGTCTTTACCCAGGAAAAATTTACCTTTACCAATCCCGAGGATGGTACGGTCATGGACGGACAGGGCATGGACTTTAAACGAGATCTCAGTTTGTTTAACGCCCATAAGACCTATGGTTTAATGATGATCAAAGAAGAAACCCAATGATAAAATTATTGCGCTACACGGAATACCTGTATATTATTGTCGCCTTTTTTTCGTTGTATAGGATTTATACGGATTGGAACGTGGATCGGCAAATGGCCTACGTTTTTATATTGTTTGCGGTGGTTTCCATAGCAATGTTCCTATTTCGTCGTACCTACAGAAAAAAGTTTGAGCGGCGCCAAGGTGGGAAAAATTAGGATCATAGCTTTTATGTCCATGTAATACTACTAATAGAACGTCCCATGACGATGATTTTCAAAACAATCTTTACCTCCCGCAGCGTAGGGCCATACGTGTAATACCTAATTTGCCATTTTGGAAACCGCAATACTCATTATCATTCTCTCATTAGTTTTTTCCGCCTTCTTTTCGGGGATGGAGATTGCCTTTGTGTCCGCCAATAGGATCCACATAGAAATCGAGAAGAAGCAGGAAGGGATTTTGGCCGGAATTTTGGCCCGACTTACCCGAAAGCCTTCCAAGTTTATCGCAACCATGCTCATTGGCAATAACATTGCCCTAGTGGTGTTTAGCCTTGTTATGGGCGATTTGTTGATGGACTGGTTCACGGAATTGCTTCCTTCCAATTACGAACTGATCAATACCCTGCTCACGGATTTTAGCCTTTTGGTCCAGACCCTTATTTCTACCCTTGTCATTTTGATTACCGCGGAATTTCTTCCCAAAGTGCTTTTTCAGATTTATGCGAATACCTTGTTAAAGGTCTTTGCGGTGCCCGCCTATATCTTCTATGTGCTGTTTTCGTTTGTGTCCGGCTTTGTGATGAAGGTGTCCGACTTCATCCTTAAGACAATTTTCAAGACCGATGGGGACGAGGTACCTCTGGCCTTTAGCAAAATTGAATTGGGAGATTATATAACCGAACAGATGGAAACCGTGGAAGAGGAGGACGATATTGACTCCGAAATCCAGATTTTCCAAAATGCCCTGGAATTTTCCGAGGTAAAAGCCAGGGAGGTAATGGTGCCCCGAACCGAAATTGTGGCCGTGGAACTTCATGAAACCCCTAAAAACCTGGCCAAACTTTTCACGGATACCGGATATTCCAAAATCCTGGTCTATAAGGATACGATTGATAATATTATCGGCTATGTGCATTCCTACGAATTGTTTAAAAAACCCAAGACCATAAAAAGTATCCTGCTTCCAGTAGAATTTGTCCCAGAGACCATGTTGATCCACGGCATCCTAAACGTCCTTACCAAAAAGCGAAAGAGCATGGCCGTGGTGTTGGACGAGTACGGGGGCACCTCGGGAATACTCACCGTGGAAGATATTATAGAGGAGCTTTTTGGGGAAATCGAGGATGAACACGATTCCACGGATCTGCATGAAGAGCAATTGACGGAAACCAAATACACCTTTTCTGCAAGATTGGAGGTCGATTATATCAACGAGAACTACAAACTGGAGCTTCCCGAAAACGATGAGTACGAAACCTTGGGCGGACTTATTATGAACGAGACCGGGGAAATCCCTGAACTTGATGACCAGATCAAAATCGAGAATTTCCTGTTTACCATTCTTGAAGTGTCCAATAACAAAATAGACTTGGTTGCCTTGGAGGTTTTTGAGAAGGATTAATGGGTTTCCTTCCGCCTTAGGTATTCCCGTTCCCTAAACCTGCATAAAATCTTCGGTCAAAATTTTCCTGAGATAAAAAACAAGTTCCCGGGCATTGTCCTTTGTAAATACCATTGGGGGTTTTATTTTTAGTACGTTGTAATCCGGGCCATCTGTGCTCATAAGGATGCTGTGATCCTTCATCCGGTTGACGAGGTAGTGGGCCTGTTCCTTTAAAGGATTCATGGCCTTGTCCACAAGTTCAAAACCCAAAAAGAGCCCTTGACCCCTAACATCCCCGATAATGGGAAATTCACGTCCCAGCTTTTCCAAGTCCTTCTTCAGGTATTTCCCTACGTCCAAGGCATTTTGTTGTAACCCTTCGTCCTTTACCGTTTGTAATACCGCTTGGCCGATAGCACAGGACACCGGGTTGCCCCCAAAGGTGTTAAAGTACTCCATTCCGTTGGCAAAGGCATTGGCCACTTCCTGGGTGCAGGCCACCGCCGCCAAGGGATGGCCATTTCCCAGAGGCTTTCCTATGGTGATAATATCCGGTATTACGTTGTGCAATTGAAACCCCCAAAACGTTTTTCCCATACGGCCACAGCCCACTTGCACTTCATCCGAGATACAGAGGCCGCCCGCGTCTCGCACATAGGCATAGGCCTGGGCCAGAAAGCCTTCCGGCAATTCGATCTGTCCCCCGCAGCTAATGATCGGTTCCACGATCAAGGCCCCAACCCCCCTTCCCTTGGTGTGGATGGTCTCAATACATTTTTTGACTTCCTCCGCATACGCCCTGCCTGACTTTCTCCCGCGGTGCTTTCCCCGGTAGGCATCCGGTAGCGGGAATATTTGGGTGTGCTCCGGAGCCCTATTTCCACCTTTGCCATCAAACTTATAGGAGGAGATGTCTATGCATCCATTGGAATTGCCATGATAGCCCATTTCGCTGGCAATAATATCGCGCTGCCCTGTTTTGGCCCATACCATTCGTAGTGCCAGTTCGTTGGCCTCACTACCCGAGTTTACAAAGTGTAGCACGCTGAGTTCCGGGGGCAAGGTCTCCAGCAACATTTGGGCCAGGACATTGATATTGTCATGCAGATAACGCGAGTTGGTATTGAGGAGTGCCATTTGTCGTTGACCGGCTTCAACCACTTTGGGATGTTCATGGCCCACATGGGCCACATTGTTTATGGTATCCAGATATTTTCGTCCATATTGATCCAACAAATAGGGCCCATCTCCCCGCACGAGCTGTAAGGGTACCGTATATTGTAGGCTCAGACTTTTGCCCAAATGCCTTTTCCTGTAGCGGATGAGTTCCTCATTGACAGCTGTTTGGTAAGCCGGTAAAGTGTTTAACTTAAAGAGGGCGTTGGGGTTCGGACAGAGGCCTTGCCAAACACGCCTTTGCCTGTAATAGGTTACCCCTGGAAAATCGTTCTCGTAATCCAAAAGGGTGAGCATGATCTGAAAATGTAAATGCGGTACCCAATTCCCATTTTCCGGATAAGGGCCGAGTTCCCCAATTTTTTCACCTTTTTTGATCGTATCCCCTTTTTTGTGCTTTGTGGTACTTTCCTCGGTATTGTGGCCATATAGCGTATAAAACTTAAAATCGTGCACTTGGTGCTTTAAAATAAGGAGCCCCCCGTATTCCTTTTCCCCGGCATCGTGTACCGCCGTGACCACTTCTCCGTTGAGCAGGGCATGGATCCCTGTATATGGGGGCAACCAAAAGTCAACGCCCAAATGAATGGTTCTGCTTTCACGGCCATGATTCCCCATTTTTTCATAGGCCGTTGTGGTATACACACAGCGAGGCTCCAAATAACCTCCCGCGAGGATGGCATCCGGATGTTCTTTTTGAAGCCGATCGATTTTAAATTGAAAGAAATCCAAATCGTCAAAATCCTTGGAATGTCCCAGCCAAGTACTGGAAACACTTAAATCCAGGGGATAGACCGCATCCTTTCCGATGCCAGGGAATAGCTGGGATAGGTTAAATTGGTGTTTGGAGGCCCAAGTATCAAACTTCTCCCGATGGGGATGTGCGGAATAACCACAGGCATGTCGAAATGCAAAATGGACAAAATCCGCAGAAAGGGCATACCACTTTTTTAAGACCTCCCAAGCCGGTTTTTCGCTTATGAGCAGGTATGCATTATCAGGTTCCGTTATTTTGTTGATGGCCGATTTGGTTACCGAAATGACTAGCCGCATGGCTATAGCGGTATACAGATGTTCCAATTCCACTTCTTGAAGTGGAAAAGCCTTGTGATAGCCTTGTACCAGGGGCAAGGCCGCTTCCAGGGGGTCGTTATGTCCCATGATGGCATAGGCGCAGGCCACCGCCAGATCATTGATGACCTGGGAATGGACGGCATCGCCATAGTCGATCGTGGTGATTACTTTTGGGTCGGTCAAATCGGGGGAAACGATTATATTATTATCGTTCGCATCATTGTGGATTACCGCTTTGCGAAGGATATCGTAGGAAGCCTTTCCCGCAGCGAACCGGGATTGAAAATGGGTGATGATCTCGAATTCCGCTCCCTGCAAAAGAGCCGTGTGCTCCTTGGTCCAAAGGGATTGCGCAATATCCCAAACAAATACGCGATGGGCTTCTTTGTGATCGAAGCCCTGCAATGCCTGGGTAAGGCGGCCACAATGTTGCCCCAAACGATACCGCAAAACGTTCAATTGTGGGTTTACCTTGCTCCAGATACGTCCAGAAATCCAGGTCAATAGGCGAACTTTGCGGAGATTTCCATGGTGGTCCGTAATTTCGGAAATGGCTTTGCCCGAGGTATCATTAATAACTTTTGGAGCTACAAGCGTCTTGTCCTTCTGTGCGATGTGCCGAAAGATCTTTTGTTGAAAATCCAAATAATGCCCATTTTCATCAGAACGGGATATTTTTAAAACGTAACCTTCTTTGTCTTCAACCTGTATCCGAAAGTTAAAATCGATTTCCCCGGGC
>JBCCZF010000160.1:0-6589 GCA_039188035.1 Bacteroidota bacterium
ATCTTGGTAAAGAACATATCCCTCTTATTGGGCCCCGTTAACCTATGAATGGGTTCAGATATCTCAGGGACTACCAGATAGAATTTATAGGTGAGTTCTACATGAATACTTTTTTGGGACTGGACCTCCCTTAGGATAAAGTCAATTTCGCCCAAGGTGCGATTATCCCCCTTTATCGGAAGATTGGACAGTAGTACCACATAGGTCGAATCGTGTTCAAGTAGCAGTCGGAATACCCGTTCCATCTGATGGCCCAGTCGCATTCCGTTGGGAATGGCTTTTGGCCTAAGATCTGTTAAATCGATTTCCGGAAAACGGAATTGTTGCATTCCAAATTGGGTATTCACCCATAGTGGGGGCGTATTTAGAAAGCCTTTACATTGTTCAAGTAGCATGGACAAGCAAGTTAAGGTAATGAATTGCGCTTTCAACGTCTTGCGGCGCACAATATTCAAAGAACAGCGGATTTATCAGGAGCACCCTCGGCATCGTTGTCCTTTAATGGGCTTACCTCCGCCTTGGAAAGTGATAAGGGACTCGCCATACAGGTTTCTGCGGACGGTACTTCCTTTGCCACGCAAATTCCTTTTGGGGCAATTCATTGGGGGACATCTCCACACCAAGTAGGGCAAATACAACCATCCCATTTATCAAGGATGGGCCAAACGGAATCAATAGTAACCATCGGACCTTTGTTAATGCCATGCGAATTGTTGCCATAACATTTCCAGATATGTATGGCCATCGTATCTTGCATAGCACCGGTGTATGGGACAGTGCCATATCCAGTATAGCTACCTTGACGGTCCAGGTCAATTCGGTAATTACCAACCGGAAAATCACATATAGGCTACATCCCGATTAGGGGAAATCCCTCCTTCACTTTTTATGTTGACAATCCTTGGCTGGTAAGGCTTGGGCCCCGTGTTAACTTTTCCTAAAAATGGGAATAGTACAAAGGAAATGTGGTACTTTTAGGGTATGGCTATGAATTTTAGGAAGGGACTTCGTTTTGCCTCCTATGAAGCCCCTGAACGGTCCCCCTTTGAGAAACTCTTCGATATTTTCCAAGAACTTATCACGCATACTTCCGGCGATTTTGACGAGGCTATCGATTGGCTACGGGAGTTGGACAAGGAATACGATTTGACGGACGAGGACTACACCATAGATGATTTCATCGAGGATTTAAAGCGCAAGGGCTATATCCGCGAGGAATTTGAGGAAGGTGATGGCCAAAGGAACGAAAGTGGGGAAGGTGAAGAGGGCGATGGAACCGGAAATATCTCCATTACGGCCAAGATGGAACGTTTGATTCGGAAGAGGGCGCTGGACCAGATTTTTGGTAAATTAAAGCGAAGGGGCGCCGGTAGCCATAAAACGGGTTCCTCGGGTAGGGGCGATGAGCACACCGGAGATTTCAGGGAATATCGGTATGGCGATGCCTTGGAAAGGATTTCCATGACCGAAAGTCTAAAAAATGCCCAGATTAACCATGGCATGGGCCACTTCTCCCTAAATGAGGAGGATTTGGTAGTGGAAGATACGCACTACAAGGCCCAAATGAGCACGGTACTTATGATAGACATTAGCCATAGCATGATCTTATATGGCGAAGACCGCATAACCCCGGCGAAAAAAGTGGCCATGGCCTTGGCGGAGTTGATTACCACACGTTATCCCAAAGATACCTTGGATATCCTGGTGTTTGGTAATAATGCCTGGCCTATCCCCATAAAAGACCTACCGTATTTAAAAGTGGGCCCTTACCATACGAACACGGTGGCCGGCCTACAGTTGGCCATGGATATGTTACGGCGAAAACGCAATACAAACAAACAGATTTTTATGATTACGGATGGCAAACCCAGTTGTTTGAGGCTTCCGGACGGCAGCTATTATAAGAACAGTGTAGGCCTGGATGATTATATCGTGGAGCGTTGTTACAATATGGCACGGCAGGCACGGAAACTTCATATCCCCATAACAACCTTTATGATTGCGCAGGATTCCTATTTGATGCAATTTGTGCGCCATTTTACGGAGGCCAATAAAGGCAAGGCCTTTTTTACAGGGCTTAAGGGTTTGGGCGAAATGATTTTTGAGGATTACGAATCCAACAGAAGAAAAAGACTTAAATAACAAACAAGAATAGAGATAAGCAATAGATCCTTAAGCTATCGATTTCCGTGGCAGGGGATATAAAGTACAAAGAACACTGAAATTCGTATGAAAAGCGACCATGTAAAAATCTCCACTTTGGGAGAACTTAAAAAAGCTGGGTATAGCAGTAAATCTATTAAAGATGAACTGCGCGATAACTTGCGTCAAAAAATAAGCGGGGGAGAGGATACCTTTGTTGGGGTCTGGGGGTACGAAAGTTCCGTTATCCCGGAGCTGGAACGGGCCATTCTCTCCAGGCACAACATTAATTTGTTGGGTCTTCGCGGCCAGGCAAAGACACGCTTGGCCAGGTTAATGGTCCATTTGTTGGATGAGTGGATTCCCGTTGTGGAAGGTTCCGAAATAAACGATGATCCCTTTGACCCCATGTCCCGTTTCGCCAAGGAGTTGATATCCAAAAAAGGGGAGGATACTCCTATCGCATGGCTACATAGGGACGAGCGGTTTTATGAAAAATTGGCAACCCCTGATGTTACCGTGGCCGATCTTATAGGGGATGTAGATCCTATAAAAGCGGCCAACCTTAAATTGTCCTATGCCGACGATAGGGTCATTCATTTTGGAATGATCCCCCGGGCGAACCGTTGTATTTTTGTTATTAATGAACTTCCGGATTTACAGGCCAGGATCCAAGTATCCCTTTTTAACATCCTCCAGGAAGGCGATATACAAATTCGCGGCTTTAAATTGCGATTGCCTTTGGACATCCAGTTTGTATTTACGGCAAATCCCGAGGATTATACCAATAGGGGCAGCATAGTTACCCCGTTAAAAGATCGTATTGGATCCCAAATTTTAACACATTACCCCGAAGATATTGAAACGGCCCGAAAAATTACCGAGCAGGAATCCAATCTGGACAAACGCCAGGAGCAGTTGGTCTATGTGCCCGACCTGGCAAAAGATCTTTTGGAGCAAATTAGTTTTGAGGCCCGGGAAAGTGAATATGTAGATTTCAAGAGTGGGGTAAGTGCCAGGGCCAGTATCACGGCCTTTGAGAATTTGTTGAGCACAGCCGAAAGAAGGGCCTTGTTGTCCGGAGCCGAAAGTACCTCGGTGCGTTTAAGTGATTTTTTAGGGGTAATACCCTCCATTACCGGAAAGATCGAATTGGTCTATGAGGGCGAGCAGGAGGGAGCCGATGTGGTAGCCGCAGTCTTAATTGATGATGCGGTAAAGTCCCTGTTCCCGGACTATTTCCCTAAAATAAACAAACTGGAACGCAAGGATGAGGAAACCCCTTATGACGAACTGGTGCACTGGTTTTTTGAAAGCGAAGGTTTTGAACTCTTGGACGATTATACAGATGAGGAATACAAACGGGCTTTGGATGGTATCCCTGCGCTGAACCAATTGATTAAACAATACCAGCCTGATTTTCCGGAAAGTGACGTCTACTTTCTAAAGGAATTGCTCTTATGGGGACTGGTGGCCCACAAGAAACTGAGTAAACACCGTTTTACGGAAGGGTATCAATTTAAAGATCTTTATGGCAGCTTCATCAGTGGCCTATAATCCTTCCAAAGTGGCCCTATAATCCCTCCAGTCGCCTTTAAACCCGTTTGTAAAAGTCCAAAGCCCCAATAGGGGAGCCAAGTTTTCTTTTACACTTGATAAACCGGCAACTGGAAAATAAAGGAGCTGCCTTCCCTGGGTTTGCTCAGAACTGTAATGGTCGTATCGTGCAAATCCATGATTTTCTTTACAATGGCCAGACCCAGTCCATGTCCTTGCTGCTTGGCCTTGGTATCTTTGTTGGTCTGTTTGTAACGATCAAAGATAAAAGGTTGTTCGTTTAGTGGGATACCGGTACCCGTATCCGTTAGGTTTATTTCCACGTTCCTGTCCATTCGGTTTATGGCCAGGGTAACCTTACCTCCGGGCTCCGTGTATTTAATGGCGTTTTCGATTAGGTTCTGCAACGCCCGTTCCACCAGGCTTACATCGGCATACACAATGCTGTTTTCCTCTGGATTTTCAAGCTGAAGCCGCAAATCCTTTTTTTGGGCCAAAACCTTGAACTTGGCGATAAGGTCGTGGGAAAGTTCCGTTATGGAAAACGGTTCCTTTACCGGGGTTACCTGTTCCGCTTCCAGTTTGGAATATTCAAACAACTGATTAATTAACTTGGAAAGCTTGTCCACATTGCCGTGGGTAATCTCCAGATATTCCTTTTTTTCGTTTTCCGAAAGGGTTTCCCCTTTTATTTGAAGGGTTTCAATATACCCCTTTAATACGGCCAAGGGTGTCCTAAGGTCATGGGATACATTGGCGATGAGTTCCCTTCTCAAGAGATCTACGGATTTCATTTTGTCCATATTGTCTACAATGGTATCCGCCATGGTATTGAACGATTTTGCGAAGACCTCGATATCCGATTGCTCGGGGTTTTGGATCCTGGCCTCTAGGTCCCCTTCCTGGAACTTCCGGACGGTCCGTGTCATTAGCCGTAGATTTTTGGTAAGGAACCAGATGCTCAAGAGGCCCAGAATGGCCGTAAAAAGCGTAGTCAACAAAACCGCACCTATGCCCAACTTGGCAAAATATTGCCCTAGAAGATTACTGCTGACCAACTGAAATTCCTTTCCGGCCAAAATAATATAGATGTAGCCTTCCCGACCCTTGTCGTTAAACTGGGCCGCCGAGAATATTTTCTTTGCTCCGGGGTTCCTGGGATCGTCGCCGAGAATAAACTCTTCTCCTCTACTTAGAATAAAGGATTGGATAGGGGACAGGGAAACGGCTTTCTGTGCTTTGGCGTCAGTGGGATCAAGTACCACGGAATACAAAATGTGCCCGGTCTTATCCAAAAGATAGACTTCTATGCCTTGGTTAACGGCCATCATATCGTGCATCAAATCCCCAAATAGGGCTTTGTTCACATTTCCGTCTTCAAGAAAAGGGGAAGCGTTCTGGAATTTCTCCTTGATTACGTGGTTCGCTACTTCTGCATTCAGGCGTTGGGTGGTTTCTTGATAATACTTATTGGCAAAGTATCCGGTAATTAAAATGTAGGACAATCCCATAAGGAGTATAAGCAGGATAAACGCCAACCATAGCTTCTTGACCAATTTGGGGGTAAGTGTCTTTTCCGGGATGCTCATGCTATAATATCTTCATTGAACTTGTATCCTACGCCCCAAGTGGTCAAAATATAGGTGGGGTTGGCCATATCCGACTCTATTTTTGCGCGCAGCCGGTTAATATGGGAGTTTACCGTATGCTCGTAGCCGTCAAAATTATAACCCCATATCAAGTTTAATAATTCTGTCCTCGAGTAATTTCTTCCGGGATTGGATGCCATAAGTGTCAAAAGTTCGAATTCCTTGGGGGACAATTCTATTTTGGTACCGTTCAGCAGCACTTTGCGTTTGTCCAAATCAATATAAAGTCCTTCTGCCGAAATAGCAGAGGCATCTTTTTTATGGATCCCAGCCGTTTCGCTTCGCCGCAGGACAGCTTTTATACGGGCCAATAATTCCCTAATGGAAAAGGGCTTGGTCATATAATCGTCGGCCCCGATCTCCAGTCCCAATACGCGGTCTATTTCCTCGGATTTGGCTGTGAGCATTATAACAGGGGTATCCTTTTGCCGCCGAAGCTTCTTGCATATTTCCGTCCCGTTCATCCCGGGTAGGGTAAGATCTAGCAGAATCAGGTCATAATCGTATTCCAGGGCCATTTTATAGCCCTTTTCCCCATCCATGGCCTTTGACGTAGTGTAATTAAAATCCTTAAGATGAATTTCCAACAATCTAACAATCTCCGGGTCGTCCTCTATTATCAGCAATTGTTTCATAACGCAAACTCTACGAAAGAAGTCAAAAGTTATCACATAAATATCACATTTTCCAATATACGCAACAAAATGGGTTAAAGGTGGAAAAGTTAAGAGCTTGTTTAAATTTTGTTTTTGGAATCCCGCCTTGCCGTCGAGGCAGGTTGTTATAGGCTATTTTTTTGCCAATTGAGGCTAAAAAAGCGGAGTTTGGCAGCGCCAGAATGCGCATTTTGTAACAGGGCCCGGTGAAAAGGCCAATGATTTGGCCTTTTACGAGGAGCCAGATGCAGCGATGGCCGTGAAAACCTGCCCCTGCCCGAATGCGTTCAGGCGGGCGTTCCGGTCAAGGCAGGAAGGGCCAAAACAAAACTGAAGGATAAAACGTAAACAGGCTCTAAAGGGCAAGAGTAAAGGGGTATTGGGGTAAAAGAACCGCCGCTTATCAAGCACAGGCCCAAAGGTCGACTACAAATTCGAGTTGGAGGTTTTGAAATGAAGGGAAAAGTTAAAGGCCAAGGATGCACTGGGAGACTACTGATCCCATTGTAGACCGTACCATATTCCCGGGCCAGTATCACAGTACCCCTGGACTTTCGACCTTGCATCTTCAAACGATCGGGCCTA
>JBCCZF010000161.1:0-6531 GCA_039188035.1 Bacteroidota bacterium
GGAAATGAGATCTGGAAATAAAGCCCGGGAAATTTCAAACGCCTTAATATAGTCTACTTCATAAGCGATATCCTCCTCTTTGGAAAGGGGTTTTTCCGTTTGTTGGTATCGCTCTGGACTTTTTATCAGCAATACGGGCTGTAAAATGGCTTGAAGTCCGAGCCATGCACCTGTAACGGCAATCATTAAATTGAACAATAGGGTGGTCATACCTATGATCTTATGGTAATCCGCGGACTTTAGCTTTAGGTTTTTATTCCGGATGGCACCGAAAAACTGGCGTTTCATAAAACCCCCATAGATCCATAATCCAGTAATAGTGGAAATCAATAAGGCAATACCCCCTATGCCAACCCACCACCGGCCCAAAAGGCCATTGAATAGCCGTACGTGCAAATGCCTGATGTAATGGGAAAACGTTTTAAAGCGATCTCTTACGCCTACAACTTTTCCCGTGTACGGGTTAAAAAAAATTTGATAGGCATAGGCTACGGGGTATGGTTCCCGTTCTACCACGTTAAAATTGATTATCCAATTTTTAGATGTGTCCAGGGAGGGCGTTATACTGGAAAGGTTGGCTTCACCATATTCAAGTTTAAGGCTATCGATCAATTGGATTATATCCGGATGGTATGTGGCAACCGTATTTTGGGAATCAATTGTAAAATAGTGGGCGTTGATCGCCTCATCGATCTCCACTTTAAACAAGGCGACCACTCCCGAAACACTCAAAATGGCAATGAAAACCCCGGCGTACAGCCCAACCCAATTGTGGATGTTCCAAAGCTTTTTATGGATCTTTTTTGAACCGGACATATTTAGGAAAAATGGATCAGATTACTTTAGACTGCCAATGAAGTACAAATCGATAAAGATAAAAGGGGTACAGTTCCATGGTGTGCCAATTATTACATATTTCCTCCTTCAATAAAAAACCCTTCCGGCCCAAAGGCGGAAAGATTCTTTAAAGGATTACTATTTTTTACCAAGACAGATCCACCAAACCGGTCACACTTCCCCCTACAACATCAAACACCTTCTCCACGGCATCGGTATTGGGATCGTACGTGTAAATGGCATTTTCCATACCTGAGCTAATGGATAAGTAAACCTCCCCATTGATAGTTACGGAAAATGCGGGTGCAAACCCGCCTTGTGCCGGAAGGCCTACAATGTTCTCGGCTTCCTGTGTTTCTACATTGATCTTTACCCATCTGCCGGTTTCTTCGGTATTGAACAAAACCGCAATCTGTGCTAGTTGTTCCCTAGAAAGATTAGCCGGATTTCCGCCTACGGATGCAAGAATGTCCAAAACGGACTGTGGGATTTCAGTAATTGCTGTAGCAATGCCGATATCGTTGCCCAAGTAATTGAAGAAAAATGCCACTGGTAATAAGCGGTTAAGCGGGGCGATTTGTGATACAATATCTACTCTATAATCAGGATCGAACTCATTGGATCCTGTCGGTATTTTAAGAAGGGCCCCCGCCGTACCGGCCGGTGGATTTCCACTGGCCAAAAAGAAAATATTTCCCTCTTCATCGATAATGTTAGAAAAAGGGTTGCTCTGCAAGTTATTTATACCAAGTCCTGGAAATTCCGCGGTTGCAACATAGGTTCCGGTCTCATAATTCGCCGATTGCAGATAGGCCGACGTAAAAGGCGCGTCCCGCCTATTTATTGAGACCACATGTGTAAAGACCTCATCGCCACGGATAAAAATATTCCGCATTCGTTGTGGGCCGGGCAGTTCTTCGTCGCTTATGGGTATTTGCCCTTCCAATTGCATAGTAATGGGATTGAAGACCCCTATTTGAGCCGGAGTGGCTTGCGTGGAATAAAGCCCCGTGGTAGCATCTACAATTACCGGTCTAATTACATTTCCGGTAACCGCTAGACTGCCATCCTTTATAATTTCACCGTTTCCATTTACTCGTGCCCTGCCAACCACTTCGGATCCATCAGTGCCTCCTTCCGTATACAGATAGCCCTCCAAAATATCCCGTGGTGTAAATGCCGTAAACACCTGACCATCCGTTAAATCGGCTGTTCCCGAAGGCATTTCGTCAAAGTACTTGGCTACAATATCACCATTGGGTGTTCTTGCCGTTAGGACAAATCCTGTTTTTAATCGGGCATCTGCCGGATTTAATGTCTGCCAGTTGGAGGCACCCACCTGGGCCGAGGTGCCCGAAAAAGTATAGGGGGCAAATCCTGAGACAAAGTTCAATGCATTGTCCCAACGGCCCGCGGTAACCGCTTGGGATACCCGGTTTTGATCGGCAGCGCCCCATTGCACATAATCCCGGAGTACCTCGGGATCTGTGGAATTGAAATCGTCCGCATTCGCAAAAAGACCCAATCCGCCGTTTTCATCGGGCAGGTCGGTCACATTTTCAGAACCTGAGGCCAGGTCAATGGTCACAATGGCATTGGCGGCCAAGGACAGGACCCCGGTAATTGTTGTATAGTTGTCAATGGCGTTGTATTGTCCGGGACCCAAACACAATTGGTATGCCGAAATATCCACTTGGGTGGTACCCAGGTTACTTATGGTAATGGAATTTGCTTCTGGATCTACAGCTGTCAAGCGAATAAACTCCTCCGTCGTTGGTTCTTCAGGAGGCTCTACGGGATTAGTATCATCACCGCTACAGGAAAGGACAAACAACCCCATAATACCCGAGAGGATAAGGCCCACCTGAATCTTGATGTCCTGAAAGGATAAACGTATATACATAATTAAAGGATTTGATAATTAACTTTACATTGAAAATTTCTATTGGGTTTGGGCACTCTCCAGTTGTCGAAGAGTGCTAAATCATTGGTAACGTTATTGACCTGAAAAGACAGACTCAACTTGTTATTGGGCAAAAAGTAACCGATGCCCAAATTGATTTCATTTTGGGTCGGAACAAGTGAAAAAGGTTCCGGTTCGCCATTACTTGGTTCATCGGTAATACTGAATGCCTTAACATGAAACCAGGATCCATATAACACAACATTGGGAAGGGCGTTCTTTAAACTTTTGATTCCAAGATTTAATTGGAGGTTATAAAAGAAAGTGGGGGTATTTGGAAAACGGGATCCGATAAACGACGGGTCTTGAAAAATGAGGTTTTCTGGATTGAATGCCCTATAGGTACGTTCTTGGCGGGTTAGGTTAAACTCGATGTTCGAGTAATTGTCCCGCGTAAGCCTTAGGCTCCACTCCAAGCCTAGTGACCTTACCTCCCTGTTATTTCTAAATTGTAAAGAAGGTCCATCCGGACTCAACCAGATCAGGTCCTTGGTATTCCGGAGAAAACCATCCAAAGAGGTGTTGACTCGCAACAATTTATCAAATTCCTTCTCGTAGGCAATGCCTAGGTTCAGATTGTTGGACCGTTCCGGTCTAAGATTAAAATTGGGATTTATGTTTTCAAAATCCCCGTACACCTCCCTTTCTGTGGGAATACGGACGGCGTACTCATGGCTGCCCCTGATAAAGAATTGATCTGTAAATACATATTTCACGGCTCCCCCATACCCGGTGGCTTGGTCATCGACTTCCACATTAACGGTATTGCCAAAAGGGTTTACTGTATTCGCATTGTAGAAATAGTGCTTTCCAAAGATTACCGAAGTCAGCTTTTTGTTCAACCAATCCCCTCGCCATTCCAGGGAGGCAATATTCTTGATAAAGAAGGAGGGTATCTCGTTTCGGTTGATGCGTTCCCCATCAACCTCAATAAAAGGACTAATGTTATCATTTCTAAAAAACCGGGATCGGGCGTAGAAATTGTTAAGGCTTAAACTATGGTCGTCGTTAATGGTATGGACAAACCCGAGCCGATGGGCATGGTTAAGCCCTTCTGTTTCCTGATCAACGGGTACTATTGGTCGCGGTGAAGGAATAACTTCCCTGTTCCAGTTGATTCGGTTAAGATTATCATTCTTAATGGCTTGTACCGAATTGGAAAACACCCCCCTGTAACGTAACTGCAGTTTATCCTCAAAAAAACCCTTTGTATAATTTAGGCTTTGGTTAAAGGCCGTTGTTTCCCCCGTTCTGCCCAGTAGCGCATAGCCCAGGGTAATGTTCAGGTTTTGCGCCTCATCCAAACGGTTGGAAAAATTACTACTGAATGACAGCTGATCGGCCCATCTCAAATTGCTCCAATGTAGACCTGCCTGTAGAAAGGAGGATCTATGGGCGTCATGAAACCGCCTTATCCGATCTACGGGAACCCTAAGCGTTGCATTGGGTATTGGTTCCCCGGTGAATCTATCAATTGCGTTTTCGTCTATAATGATGTTTATCAAGTTTCCCATCAAAAAGTCATTGTCGGAGTAGTTGTGATAGCCTTCCAGTGTTATCGCCAAATGGGGGTTTATTTTTTTACTACTTAAAAAGGAGGCGCGGTGGGTGTTAAACGAACCTAATTGATAGCTTACTTCCAGCTTATCGTTGTACAATCTTTTGGAAACGATGTTAATCGCACCGCCCAAAGCATCCGTGGCCTTATCTGATGGTACTACACCCTTATACACCTCTAAGCGGTCGATTACGGCCCCGGGCAGGTTGTTCAAGCTGTAGCCGCCACCTAAATATTCCACTGGGAAACCGTCTATGTAGATCCGTACGGCATTGCCCTGTAGGCCGTTGAGGTTTACGTTTGCCCTACTGCCCAGTCCCCCGGAGCGCCTTACAAGTACACCAGGTGCTGTTTTCAGGATTTCTGCCGCGCCAACAGACTGTAGCGCAAAGGCCTTTGCGTCAATGGTATTTACCTTAATGGGATCTTGGGCAATTTTCCTGGAAATGCTTTCCCCTTCTACAACAACTTCCTCGAGCCGGTTGTTGGACTCCCTTAACTGCCTTTGGAAGACCAGTTCTTCCCCGGGTTTTATGTCCACCGGGATTTGCTCCCTTTCAAAACCCAGATAGGACAGCTCCAAGAGGTAGGATCCCTCCGGGATTTCCTTGATTTGAACCCTTCCATTCCTATCTCCAACACTACCTTTGGAAGTGCCGATCAATATTCCGGTAACCCCGGACAAGGGGGCACCCCTTGTATCCATTACCATCGCTACAAGACTACCCTTGGCCTGTCTTTTTGGCTTCCCTTTAATGGATATTGACCTCTCGTTGCTTCGAATCGTAAATTGGGTATCGCCCCAAATTTCCGCAAGGATATCGTTTAGCCGTACTTGATTAAAAGTCGCTGTGATACTTCCTCGGGACGGGAGCTCGGAGGTTCTATAGTTGATGCTAAGTCCCGTCTTTTTCTTCAGCAGGTCAAGTGCTTCTTTAAGCGATACATCATGGAAATCGATGGTTACCTTTTGCGCCAATACCGGTTCTTGCGCACGTAGGAGGAGCTGGCAAGCCAACAGCAGGAATAAGGAGATTTTTAGGCGTTTTGACATCACTTACCCAGGTGATCAATAAATAATTACCGATTTATCCTCAATGCGATACTCAAAATCCCCAAGGAAGCCCAACTCGTTCAGGATATCCGTTAGTGAAGGATCGTCCATGTCCAAATTAAAATCGATGGATAATAGATTGGGATTTTCAACGGTAATATCAATATCGTACCAGCGCTCAAGAATGGGACTAATCTCTTTTAGCGTGCTATCATCGAATAGCAATCGGTTTTCCTTCCAGGCGGTTAGTGCAGGGGCGACTACCTGATCTGTAAATATCCTTTTATCGGTTAGAATGGCCCTATCATTCTCGGCAAGGACAACTTCATCCCTTTGATCGGTCCGTTGGGAAAAGGCCACCTTGCCACTGGTGACGATCACTTCCGTTTCACCTGCTGTACTATGGGTATTGATATCAAAGGAGGTGCCCAATACCTGGGTCTTGGAACTTTGGGTATAGATGATAAAGGGGCGACTTTTATCATGATTTACATCAAAATGGGCATGCCCCTTTAAATACACTATACGCGATTCTTTCGAGAATTCTTTGGGGACTTGAAGCTCACTTTCGGAATTTACGACGACTGTGGAACCGTCCGGGAGTTCCAATGTCCTTTTTTCCCCGCGGGCCACGGAAATTTTCTTGTAATTAACGGTAGCCCATACGGTAGTTTTGGATGGTGCAACTGTGGAGTTTCGGTATCCATAAATCCCAATGGATATCAAGATGGCAAGAGCGGCGGCGGCCCCCAATGTTCTATAAATTGTTTTTTTGCGGAACAGGGGAGGGGCTACGGGTTTTTTGTGCGTCTTACCGCTTATTTCCTGCCAGGATCGGGACAGCAATTGCTCCTCGTTCGGGCTTTGGGCTTTTTGGTCATTTAACCAGTGTTCCACCCGTTTCCTCTCTTCTGCCGAACAGGTATTGCTGTAATACCGTTCAAGAATTTCTGGGGTTATTTCCTTCATAGCGAACTCATCAAATTTTGGACACCATTGGTATCCTTATTTAATAAGTACCTGGAAGCATAGGGTAGTCCCACTGCAAAAACAAAAAAAATTGTTTTTTTGAGAATGGCAAATGGGAAATGGCAGTTTCTTAACGTTCGAAGGGTTCTA
>JBCCZF010000162.1:0-6479 GCA_039188035.1 Bacteroidota bacterium
AAAAGGCGGCCTGGGCCAGGGAATCCTGTTCCGACAGTTTCGGTTTTTGTTCCGGTTCGATCTTCGTTGAATCCTTTTCCACCTTCGGGGCCTGGGAGTTTACCTGAATGTATGGTGGATTGTCCTCGCGCAAATAAATGCCCAACTGTCTGCCCTGCATCATATAGCCCTCAGCCTCAATGACGTCCAAAATCCGCTCGTAGTCAATAGTTTCGTAACCGGACTTGTTTTTATTATTGGCCTCCCAATTGTTTATGTTGTCCAGGAACAGGGCAAAGGCCCCTGCAAAAAAACAAACAAAAAGACCCACACTTATCGCAATGCCGCTAACGGTATGTGTATTGAAGAATACGTTGTAATTTCTTTTGTCCTCTTTCCGTTCCATAGCTACATCATATACATTTTCCCTAGGATAATACCGGCCGTAGAAACCAAAATAACGGTCAAAAGCAGTATCCAGGATTTCCAGGGCTTTTTAATCCAATAGACCACCAGCATAAAACCTACCCATACAATAAAGATAGAAAATATAGAAGTGGGGATCACGTACTTGAACCCGAACCAAAGGGCCAAGGCAAGGTGTAATGCAATGGAGGCCAACATACTCCCCAAAAGGGCCGCAAGAACCTTACTGGTTCTACCCCATCGGGTCCGTAACAGGTATTTTTTGTTTGCTGGCATAATCCTACGACATAAATTTCAACAACAACTCGGTTCCCAAAAGCAAGGCCAATATAAAAATCAGATGGCCCAATTTTAACTTAGGAAAAGGAGCGAACAAAACTACACAGCTGGCTATGATCATCCAGACAATACTGCTTGCCAAAATTCCTATGGCTGTTCCCAGCAGAAAAATAAGCAGTAGGGTAGATCCCAAAAACGCAACCAAGGCCGCTATTTTGGCCGCTTTGGGATGCCGTGAAAGGGTCAGTGTAATGTTATTCTTGGCAAATGCCACCTTTTTTGAGGCCGCATAAAGGCACCAGACCGAAACAAAGGATAGGAGTATTACGAGGGTATACATCAAAAAGCCACAATATTTTGGGGTTGTCCCCCGGTTATGGTAATTTCCAACTGCGATGTTTGGGTCACCGGGTCGTACGAATAGTAATACGCCTTGCCCACATCGTCGTTTTCCACCACAAAGTACGGTTTTCCTCCATAGAGTGCCGGCCCGTGAATACTTCGCCAATACCCTACGGGAATATCCTCGATCTGGGTTGCATTCCGGGTTTCCAGATCTACCTCATAGGCATAATAATCCAATAGCCCGGCTTCCGCAAAACTAGGACTCATAGTTGTACTGAACATCTTAAGATACATTTTTCCATTGAGCACGGCACCGCCCAAGGCAAAGTTTTCGCCTCCAGGGAAGTCCCCCCGATTCCCGTCCAAATCCCAGGTGCGGTCAAAATCCGTTTCCCCTTTTTTGATTCGGATGGTCCTGAAGTTGGGCCCCTCCGGATCGGTGAAGTTTCCTATGAAACTGGATAGGTACATATCGCCCAGTTCATCGATATTGACATAATTCACATTTTTAAAGGAGAAATACCCGATCTTTAGATGGTCGTCCCAAATAATGATACGTTCCAAGGTATCCGTCGCCACATCAATGACTACCACATAGGTCTTATCGTCTACCTGAAAATTGTTTTCGTCCGAAAAGTAAAGTTCGGTAAAAAACTTGCCATCGCGTTCGATCATAAAGCCTCCCATACCTACGGTGACTATGTTCTCCTTGTTCTCCACGTTTTCCCGAATGGCGGCAATGGCCTGGGAGCAATCTACCTCACCGATGGTTTCCATAGTCTTGGGGTTGAATATTTCCAGGGCATTGGGTCTTAAACTATGGTCGCTATAATACCCTTTGGTAGAAGTGGCAAACCCAAAAGTGGTACCCCCGCCATAGGAAGCTGTTCCTGTGGGAATAAACCCGTCTTCCACAAAATTTCCATTGACATCCAGCAGCAGTCTTTGAATGCCCCGTATCCCAGCAGGGTTGGAGGTATGGTAAACGGCCCCATCAAAACCCACCCCGGCGTTCCGGGTATCCGCAAGTTGTATGCCCTTGTCCAGGTTTTGGGTAACATCGATATCCCCGGAAGGCAAGGCATCAAAGGGAACCAAAAAGCCACTGCTATCCCCGGTGTTGGTGGTAATGTAAATGGCATAGGTAAGGGTTTCCCGTTCTATGCCGGCCCCACTTTGTTGAAATTCGGTCTCACAGGAGGTCAACAGTAGTAGCGCGAAAACAAAGCGCGAAATATGGATTTTGGATTGTCTCATCGTTGTTTATTTTAGTCTGTACGTTAGCTTTAATCTGTAGTTCCGCAAGGGTTTGGGGATTCCAAAGTTGTCAAAAAGTTGATCTTCCAAGACATTTATCGCTTCAAGGTTAAGGCTTAACGGCACTTTTTCAAAGGTATAGGTCAATCCCAGGTTTACCTGATGCTGCGTAGGAATAACGGAATTCCTGACACTATTGGGTACTTCCCCGAACAAGGGGGGTTCTAGAGATTTTAATATAAAAAACCTAAAGTATTGTTCGGTATACAGGTAGTTCCCGTACAGGTTTAGGCGACCCTTACACCCAAAGGGTTCAATAAACTCCTTGGAAGCGGACAGGTTGGTGAAGTAATACGGCACGTTAGGTCTTCTGGCATCTACTAATTGGGGGTTTGTGGCGGATTCCTTCACTCGTATGTCCTGAAAGGTGAGGGCACCGTTTATGGTAGTATTACCGCCCAAATGGACCTTTAGGTTCCCTTCAATACCTTTTACTTCCTGGGCATCACTGTTTTGGTTTATACTGTTGATCAGTCCCTGAGGTAATAGTTGGATGAAATCCGTGATACTTCGGTAAAAGGCGTTCAGTTCCAAATAAACGGTTTGGGCCGAATTTAGGTTGGTGGACAGCCCCACGTTCAAGTTGTCGCTACGCTCGGGACTTAATTCGGGGTTGGGAAGAATAAATACATTGTCCCCAAAATACTCCTCGGCCTCCGGGATACGGATGGCATCTTCATAGGATATCCTTACAAAGGTATCCCCATCAAAGGCGTATTTAAAGGATTGTCCCCAGCCGAAATCCCTAAAGAAGAAATCGGTGGTGAGTGTTTCGGAAAAGGAGAGATTGGGACTTACCGTTTCCAGATAATAGTTCTTTACAAAGGTTTCACTTTTTAGTTTATCGTTGAATAAGGAGAGCCCCAATCCCAGGCCGGAAATGATCTTGGTGTATTCCGAAGGTATGGTTATAGGCTGTATGCCCGTTAGCGGATTGGGAGTCGAAAAGGGATCGGTACCTACCCTTTCAAAGCCATTATAGGTAGAACTCAATTTTAGGTTTATCTTATCGCTGAATTCGTACTCGGAAAAAATGCGCGCTACCTTTACATCTTCCTGGATCTTTTGATCCCTTTGGTCCTGTTCACCCTGAATAGGAGGAAGGAGATCACCTTCGGAGTCTCGGCTGAATTCCCCATTCCAATCGTATACTCGGGTTCCCAGATCCTGTAGCTCGGTATTTCTATTGCCCAGGGCTCCAAAAATATTGAGGTTCCAGTTGTCCAGAAGGGCCTTTTTATATTGAAAGCTCAAGACCCTGTTGATTTCCCCTTCGGTTATCTCCCCAAAGGGCTGATCAATGAATATCCCGTTCTGGATTTCGTTGTCCAGGGCAAAGTAGGCATATTTTACATCGAACAGGTCGGCAAACTTGGTGTCGTGTACCCCTGCGTTGAATTCCACAAAAGTGGAAAATATGGCATCGTGAAAACGACTGGCGTTTATTACTTCCAGATCTTGGCCTACCTGACGTTCAAAGCTGAATTCATAATCGTTGTCAGATCCTGTATAATAGCTGTTTACCCCCACATGGATTTTGGTTTTCGGAATAATGACATTGGCTCCCAGGTTTAGGATATGGGTATTAAAGGAACCCAGCTCGTAGGACAGGTCCAGATACTCCGTATTCTTGCTTTTTGAAACAATGTTGATGGCGCCCCCGAGCGCATCGGCCCCCAATTCTACAGGAAGTACCCCCTTATAGATTTCCACACTTTGTATACTCCCGGTGGGAACCAGTCCAAGGCTAAAGGCTCGTCCCAGATAATCAGACGGGACACCATCCCTGAAAAAGCGCACAGCATTACCCTGTAGGCCATTGATGTTAATGGTGGTTTCACTGCCCACACCTGCCGCTTGCCGAATCTTTATTCCGGAAGTTTGGTTTATAAGCTCTGTTATGCTAGTAGCCCGTTCCAATACCTCGTCTACGGACAACACCTCTATTTTAATGGGCTCCTCCCGTTTGCGTTGTTCGTTGGATTTGCCCTGTACCACTACCTCGTCCAGGGCCTCGTTGGATTCTTGGAGGGCCACGGTCAAGGAGAGCGTTTTTCCGCGCTCAAGTGTAACGGATACCATACGCTTTTGAAAACCTAGGGAAGATATTTCCAATTGCCGATTTCCCAACGGGACCTGGCCAATTTCAAACGTACCATCAACATCGGTGGTGGCACCAATATTGGTTCCTTCAATAAGGACGGTGGCCCCAAGAAGGGGTTCTCCTTCAGTGTCCGTAATGGTTCCGTTTATCTTGCCCTGCCCCAATAAAGAGGCTTGGGCAACGAATAGGAATAGTATAAAAAGGTAATTTTTGTACATTTACTTTTATTTAGATTTATTCTAAAAAGAAAGGCAAATGTAAGTTTGGAAGTCATTTATTTATTCCGCAAAACGGAGTAAAAGCTCCGCAAAAAGGAGTTTTAAAATTTTGTTAATGAAACGGAAGCTCTGGGATAAACAGAAAGAAAAGGCCGTTCTGAAATATGGTAATATCCGCACTTCGGAATGCAAGGAATCCGGGATGGTAGAACGTATCACCGAACGAAGTTTTTCCTTTGCCTCGGGGAGACTACATGAAGTGGAGTTCGAAAATTTCCACATTGGCCATTGCAAGCTTCGTATTGACCAAAAAACGGAAATCCCCGTTATAACGGATACCGAGACCCTGGAGATGGAATTTGTCATCCAAGGAAAGTGTATTCGAGTATCCGACACATTTGCATACACGGCCCGCTTTAATACCAATAGGCACAACCTGTCCTATTTGGGGCCACAAAAGGCCATCTCGCGCTGGGAGTCCCCTTCCGGGGACGTGGAAATATTACAGATAAACCTATCCCCCGATTTTTTTCTTCGCTATTTGGAAAGGGATGCCGGCAACACTACCCGGCTAGGACATCTTAAAAAAGCCATACTTCAAAAAAGGAACACCCCCCTGTCCAGGGAAAGCATGGTCATTACCTCAAAAATAAAGGAGGTGGTCAAACAAATTATTACGTGCGATTCCAGTGGCATGGTAAAACGATTGTACCTGGAATCCCGAATACTGTATCTATTGTCCCTTCAAATAGAACAATTCCTATCCGCCTCTTTTTCAAGGAACTCCTATGAAATAAGTCAGGAAATCGTGGAAAAAATTTACAATGCCAGAATATTTCTAGAGAAAAACCTATTTGCAAAGCACATAACCTTGCCCCTATTGGCGAGGGAGGTAGGCACCAATGAATACACCTTAAAAAAGGGCTTTAAGGAAGTCTACGGTACCTCCGTTTTTGGTTTTTGGAAAACCTTAAAAATGACCAGTGCCAAAGAGCATCTTCAAAACAGCAACGAACCTATTGCGGATATCGCTGAAAAACTTGGGTACAAGAACCAACGCCATTTTAGCACGGCATTCAAAAAAATCTACGGTGTAACCCCTAGCATGATTCGGAATCCGAAGTTATGACCCATATAAGCTTAAGGGTACACCAAGAAAATCCAATATAGCCCCTTGAACCGGAACGGTAATGTTCGCGTCCATCCCGCTTGGCTTCACTGGACGCCCAAAAGGATTTTCATCATGGCAACGGCCGACTCCCTTCCGATTACCGCAATCCTGTCCTTGGGGGTATGGTCCCCGATTTCATAGGTAATGGCCGTGGCATTTTTACCGTGTAGAAACCATCCTTTGGATACGGGCCGGGCACCGTTGGGCGACGGTTTTTCATTTACCATATAGTCTGGGATTTCCTTTTCCAATTGGGCAAACCAATCGCTGATAAAATGGGGCAAACTGGTTCCTTCCCGCTGTGCATTGGTGTAGAAAACATCCTCATAGGTGGAATGAAAATCCAATCCCAAAACAATTTGACCCTTGTCCTTTTTACTCGTTTTTTCAATAAAGGCCACAGTTTGTCGTACCTCCGGCTGGCGATATCGGGACCAATCCCTATTGAGGTCCACCCCATGGGCGTTGTGTCTCCAATGGCCCAGATCCACCCCATCCGGATTTAGATTGGGAAAGGCTAAAACGCGATAGGTATCAAAAAAATCACGGGTAAGATCTCCCTGGCTTACTAGGGTTTCCATAAAGCGTTGATAGGCAAAATAGCCCGTAACTTCCGGGGGATGCTGACGGGTCATTACAA
>JBCCZF010000163.1:0-6451 GCA_039188035.1 Bacteroidota bacterium
ATATCGACTGCATTGGTCAGCCGGGTATCGACGTATTGGAATTGCAAGCCCATGCCGAACGCGAACTGCTCGGTGACTTCCATGCCGACTGCTGGATTGATGTTGATGGGCATAAGCCGTATTTAAAGTGGTGACCTTTACGAATTATTGGAGAGGGGCAGCGGTGGGCCATAAACAAAAAACGCCCCCGTCACGGACGGAGGCGACAAAAGGCTTTTCGAACTTATATTGCGTTTTAAAACGCAATACTAAGTTCGTCTATGCCATTACAGTTCCAATAGGCCATTGGTCTTGGATACGCCCGCGGCGCTTTCCTTCATTTTGTCCTTTTCCGCACCGCTCAATGGCACTTCCACAATTTTTTCGATACCGTTTCTACCCAGGAGTACAGGCACACCTATACAAATATCCTTGAGGCCGTACTCGCCCTCCAAATAGGTAGAACACGGGAACATTTTCCTGGTATCGCAGGCGATGGCTTGCACCAAAGCGGAAACTGCGGCCCCCGGCGCATACCAGGCACTGGTCCCCAAGAGTTTGGTTAGGGTGGCCCCACCCACTTTGGTATCCTCTACCACTTGGGCCAATCGTTCCTCGGACAAATATTCACTTACCTTGATGCTGTTTCGGGTCGCATGGGAAGACAAGGGCACCATACCTTTGTCACTGTGCCCTCCAATGACCATACCATCAATATCGGAAATTGGGGCTTCCATGGCCTCGGCCAAGCGGTACTTAAAACGTGCACTGTCTAGTGCCCCGCCCATACCTATAATCCTATTCTTTGGAATATCCGTGGTTTTGTGCACAAGGTAGGTCATCGTATCCATAGGATTACTGACCACGATAAGAACGGCATTGGGCGAATGCTCCAACAGACTGGCCGAAACGGTCTTTACGATCCCCGCATTGATCCCGATTAGCTCTTCCCGGGTCATGCCGGGCTTTCGGGGTATTCCGGAGGTAATCACAGCGATATCGCTGCCCGCCGTCTTGGCGTAATCACTGGTAACCCCAGTAATTTTGGTGTCAAAGCTATTCAGGGAGGCGGTCTGCATAAGGTCCATGGCCTTGCCCTCGGCATACCCTTCCTTAATATCCAACAAAACTACTTCGGACGCAAAATCCTTTATGGCAATATACTCGGCACAACTAGCGCCAACAGCTCCTGCTCCTACTACGGTGACTTTCATATGTATAGAATTATTAGGTTTCCATTTACGTCCTGCAAAAGTACGGATATTGGGGTGAAAAAAAATGACAAAGATCAGTTGTGGTGTTTAGGGGGCGGTTGTTTCCAATTTGTTTTTTTAGCAGAGCGTTTCTAGTTTCCAGTTTAGGGATTCGTGTGAATGGTTACGGTTCAATTGGTCTCCCTTGAACCGCCAACTGCCACTGACAAATGCTATCGGCGACTACTGCTTGTTTGTTTTTAAGTTTATGGGTTTAGAGGTTGTCCCGGGTCATTTGATATCCCGTTAGCCCATACAACTGCTTCCTCCATAACCCATTTTCAAATCTTCAAACCCATTTCCGTATTTGTTAAAAAAAAGTGCCTTTCAACGAAGAAATGGGCCTTATAATGCCGTACGTCGAATTTTGGCAATAGCAAATGCATTTTTGCCGTTATACCCTAACCCAATATCATACGAAAAAACCTACAAATGAAAAGGCTGCTCTCTTTTTTGGCTATCATTGCAATTATTGCGGCGAGTAACTGTTCCCGTATTGAAGAGAACAATGATCCCGTTATTGGAATATGGAAAAGTGTTAGCGCTGACCTTGAAGGCAAGCAACCCGTAACTTCCGCCAAAGAGGAATGGATATTTAATGATGCCTATCTGGGAAGGTATCACTATATTGAAAACAACAGCATTACCGTAAAGATGGATTTCCGATGGGAAATTGAAGATGGTCTTTACACCTTGACCTACCCGGAAAATACCCGGCCCGAAGATTATGTTACCTTAAAAGAATCCGGTGAAGAGGCCAGGTTGGAGCATACCGACGGAACCCCATTTGCCGTTAAAGAGTAAAGGTTGATTTCGTCCCCATGGGGCGATTATAAATGGAAAATCGCTGCAGAACTGTATGTAGCGATTTTCTTTTTTAAACAGGTTCATATCGACTAACGAAATCCAAAGTTAAGACCCACGGAAAGGTTATTGAAGTCCGCAAGCGTATAATCGACATTTAACCGAAAGAATCCCAATTTTAGCTTCGCCCCAATATTAGTCCTGATGCCACTAACACTGCTCTCCAAGGAAAAAGGATCTACATAGGTTTCATTACTAAAGGGGCCGGACTCTACATTATAGGTGCCCAAAAAATCAGTACTGGATTTCCCCGTAAGATATCCGATTCCTCCATAGAAATTGATAACCGGGAGTTTGGTGGAAACCACGGCCTGAAAAACCCAAGTATCCATAGCCACCTCGATCCTTTGGTCGGTGCCATCCACGATTTCCGTATCGGTAAAATCATAGGTGCCGTCCAAATGGGTGTAACCAATAACCGCTGAAATGGCCACGGGAAAAAGTTTTTCAGCGGGCAAATGCTTTGTAAGCTCATGTTGTATGGCACCACCGTAGAGACCTATGGATACATCATCCGTATTGATCTTTGGTAAAAAGCGGGCCTTTATCTCGGTTCCCTTAAAAATACCCACACTGGCCTGTAGAAAGGCCGAGGGAATAAAATTGATGTCTTCCGAGGCGAGCCCGGAGGGCAGTTCAAATTCGGCCCGTTCGGTTATTCCCGGAGCAATTTCGTCTTCCACAAAAACAAGAATGCCTTCAATATCGCCCAAAGCGGACGAGACCAATTTTGACGAACTGCCGTCTACAAATTGCAGATTTTCATAATCTGCCGTATCCATATTAAAGGTTTTTTTGTTTTCCTGGTTGTTAAAGGTGGATGCATTGCCTATGATGGAAATCTCAAAACCGCCTAGAGGTTTGGCTTCCCCGCTATTGTACCACCCGTTGGAAATGGCATGCATGGCACCCTCGGTAGCCGGGGCAAGATAATCGTTGGTAAAGCGTTCCGCGTCTTCCAGACCTGCGGAGAACAGGTCACTAATGTCGGTCTGCGCCAAGACCATATGAACGCTTAGGAACAGCAAGCAAAAGGAAGCAATTCTTTTCATAATACCCTTGTTTTGAAATCATTAAAAACTCCTTAGCAAGGATTCATCGGTATCCCTTGAATCACAAAGCTATGCGCCATAGAACCGAATAGTGCGTTGGATTACCCGTTGTGGGTAAAAATGCTTTCAAGACAGGATTATCATAGGGATTCTAGAAACGGCAAGTACAGGGAGATTCGTCACCTGCTATATCCCAAACCCTTCCGCCCTTTCACCGCTCACCACCAAGTATTACTGCACCATCTGGGCTATAAGGACAGCTTAAAAATAAAAAACCTTGACAACACTGTCAAGGTTTTTGTTGTGAAAGTAGGGATTCTTATGCATCAATATTGGCGTAGACCGCATTTCTCTCAATAAATTCCCGCCGAGGTGGGACTTCATCCCCCATAAGCATGGAAAAAATACGGTCGGATTCTGTAGCATTGTCTATGGTAACCTGGCGCAGGGTCCTGAACTCGGGTTTCATGGTGGTATCCGCCAATTGATCGGCGTTCATCTCTCCAAGACCTTTGTAGCGCTGAATGGAAGCCCCTCCATTAAAACCATCAATAATCTCATCGCGTTCCGCATCGCTCCAGGCATATCGCTTTTTGCTTCCCTTTTTTACCAAATACAAAGGAGGTGTGGCAATGTACACGTGGCCGGCCTCTATAAGTTCCCGCATATATCGGAAGAAAAAGGTAAGGATCAAGGTCTCGATATGGCTGCCGTCCACATCGGCATCACACATAATGATTACCTTGTGGTACCGCAACTTTTCCAGGTTTAGGGCCTTGCTATCCTCTTCGGTTCCTATGGTTACCCCTAGAGCCGTATAGATATTCTTGATTTCCTCGTTCTCAAAGACCTTGTGCTGCATGGCCTTTTCCACATTGAGAATCTTTCCCCTTAAGGGTAGTATGGCCTGAAAATTACGATCACGTCCCTGTTTTGCAGTACCTCCGGCCGAATCCCCCTCTACCAGGAACAATTCGCAGTTTTCCGGGTCTTGATCGGAGCAATCCGACAATTTACCAGGCAACCCCCCACCGGACATTGGATTTTTGCGTTGTACCATTTCACGCGCCTTGGCCGCCGCATGCCTGGCCTGGGCCGCCAAAATCACTTTTTGGACCACCACCTTGGCATCGTCCGGATGTTCCTCCAAATAGTTGGTAAGCATCTCCGATACGGCCTGGGATACGGCCGAGGAAACCTCCCGGTTGCCCAATTTGGTCTTCGTCTGCCCTTCGAATTGAGGTTCCGCCACCTTTACGGAAACAATAGCGGTAAGGCCCTCTCGGAAATCGTCCCCGGAAACCTCAAACTTCAATTTATCCAACATGCCCGAGCTATCCGCGTACTTCTTCAGCGTGGTGGTGAGCCCCCTTCTAAAACCCGACAAATGGGTTCCCCCTTCATGGGTATTGATGTTGTTTACATACGAGTGGAGGTTCTCTGTATAACTGGTATTGTATATCATGGCCACCTCCACGGGAATGTCATTTTTTTCACCCTCCATGGAGATAACGTTCTGGATCAGGGCCTCGCGGTTACCATCCAAAAACCGAACAAACTCCGGAAGGCCTTTATCCGAGTAAAATACTTCCGATACGTATTCGCCAGCATCGTCCTTTTGTCGTTTATCCGTAATACTAATAGTAACGCCCTTGTTCAAATAGGAAAGCTCACGCATCCTATTGGAAAGTGTCTCGTAACTGTACTCCGTGGTTTGGGAAAAAATACTATCGTCGGGCCTAAAGGTCACCAAGGTACCCCGGTCATCCGTTTCCCCAATGCTTTTTACAGGATACAGTGTTTTGCCCCGTTCGTATTCCTGTTCCCATATCTTACCATCCCTGTATACCGTGGCCTTTAAGTGGTTGGAAAGCGCATTTACCACGGAAACCCCGACGCCGTGAAGCCCTCCGGATACTTTATAGGAGTCCTTGTCGAACTTGCCCCCGGCCCCGATCTTGGTCATTACCACCTCCAAGGCGGAAACCCCTTCCTTTTTGTGGAGATCCACCGGAATGCCACGCCCGTTGTCCCTAACGGTGATGGAATTGTCCCCGTTTATGGTAACACTTATGGTATCGCAATGACCGCCCATGGCCTCATCAATGGAGTTGTCCACAACTTCGTACACCAAATGGTGCAATCCACGTGGACCCACATCCCCAATATACATGGAAGGCCGCATCCGCACATGCTCCATGCCCTCCAAGGCCTGGATACTGTCCGCCGAATAGTTTTTCTTTTTTTCGTTTTCGCTCATAAGGTAATAAGGTTGTCTCTCTTAATTGCTTAAAATTTAACGTAACCGGCCGGATCCCGACCCTCATTATCGGGTAACCAACCCACCAATAAAAATGCGGGAATCAACTTTTCCGGGAACCTTTACCAATTCAATTTTTGAAATCCTACAAATATACGGAAAACCCCATGAAATATAGTGTTTTACCTGTTTTTAGACCCTCAAGTTATCAACAAATGTTGTGGAAAATATCCATCGTGCAAACGCCACTTTTACCAAAGCGCCCAAATGCTGCGATACCCCAAAAAATCCCTTTGGACTTATACCGATACCGGGCACAAAAAAGACCGGGCAAAACCCGGCCTTAGTGAAGAAAAGTTGGTGTAGACCCTTTGTCCTTTACGTTCGTAAGGGCCGCCCCATATAAGTTGAATCACACCCGTTTGACTTATTTTTCATAGGCGTCCTCATGTACCTTGGCCACTGCCCTACCCGAGGGATCGTTCATATTTTTGAAGGCCTCGTCCCATTCCAGGGCAATCTTGGTGCTACAGGCCACGGAAGGTTCCTGCGGAACACAGAGTGCCGCCGCATCCGAAGGAAAATGTTGTTCAAATAGCGAACGGTAGTAGTATTCCTCCTTGGTTGTGGGTGTCTGGAGGGGAAAGCGAAAGTTGGCGTTGGCCAACTGCTGGTCCGTGACCTCCTCTTCAACCAGTTCCTTTAAGGTATCTATCCAACTATAACCCACACCATCCGAGAACTGTTCTTTTTGCCGCCAGGCCACGCTTTCCGGAAGATAATCCTCAAAGGCCTTGCGAACCACCCATTTTTCCATACGCTCCCCATTTATCATCTTATCCTTGGGGTTGATGCGCATGGCCACATCCATAAACTCCTTGTCCAGGAAGGGAACACGCCCCTCTATGCCCCAGGCCGCCAACGACTTATTGGCCCTTAGACAATCGTACATGTGGAGCTTGTCCAGTTTTCGGACAGTCTCCTCATGAAAATCCTTTGGACCGGGGGCCTTATGAAAGTATAGGTATCCCCCAAAAAGTTCG
>JBCCZF010000164.1:0-6438 GCA_039188035.1 Bacteroidota bacterium
GGAAAATTCCTTTTTTGGGGCACTGCCGTACGTGAATTACATCTTCAAAAAAAACGGGGGCCAACCCTTCCTAACCCAAAAATCCCGTGATTAGTGAAGTATTTTGGCCACTTCGGTATTCACAAACTCCAGGAAGCGTTCGTCCGCTTCGGAAAAGGGATCGGCAGTGTGGGAATCAATGTCGATTTGCCCAATATTTTCCCCGTCTACAAAAAGCGGAACCACAATTTCCGCTTTTACCGAAATACTGCAGGCAATATAATTATCCTGTGCCGTGACATCCGGGACTACAAAATTCCGGTTGCTTACCGCTACCTGTCCGCAAATGCCCTTGCCAAAAGGAATTATGGTATGATCTGTAGGGTCCCCGGCATAGGGCCCCAGCTTTAATTCCTCCTTGATGCCATTCCGAAAATAGAAGCCAACCCAATCGTAATAGGGAACAGATGCCCGAAGCAAATTGCAAACCGCGTGCAGCCGATCTTGGGTGTTGATTTCCGTGTTTTCAAGGATTCCAACCACTTTTTCACTTAGCGCTGTGAACATGATTCTTTTTGTGTAAAAATACCATTTTATAGAATCAATCATAT
The DNA here is from genome assembly GCA_039188035.1 of Bacteroidota bacterium. Classification (GTDB taxonomy): domain Bacteria; phylum Bacteroidota; class Bacteroidia; order Flavobacteriales; family Flavobacteriaceae; genus Ulvibacterium. Next base: position 591 of record JBCCZF010000164.1, read on the forward strand.
AACATATTTCCATTATGGGGATGCGTCCAATATTTTGTAACTTTATCCACATGTTCTCTAGGATGTACAAGATAGTAGCCATGGGAATGGCCTTTATGCTTTTGGCCTCGACCACCACGTGGTCTGTGGGCAAGCACTATTGTATGGGCCTTTTGGTAGAGCTATCCTTTTTTGCCCATGCGGCGGATTGCCGTATGGATGGGGACATGGGGCAGGAAGGGTTGTTTGCCTTGGAACAGGACGATTCCTGCTGTAATGACCAGCTTGTTGTGGTTCAAGGGCAGCGTATCGTCAAGGGCCTTTCCCATCAAACACCCACTCTGGACAAGGTACATCTTAATGTGGCGCAGTCCTTTTTGTTCCCAGGGTATTCCCGGAGACCGAGCCAAAAAATACTTACATACGAATACTATCCGCCTCCACCCTTGGTCAAGGACATACAACTCCTGGACGAGGTATTTCTCATTTGATGATGTATTGTCACTCCTGCGATGAAGCCAATAGGCTTTTGAACAGGAGTCCGTTACGGAAAGTCCCGCTCCCATGGGACGATTTCATAATTGGTCGTAAAAGAGGATTTCTATCTTTTTCGAAAATGACAAATACATAAAACAATATGATACATACATATAAAATTACGGGAATGACCTGTTCCGGTTGCTCTACATCGGTCATGGAACACCTTTCCAGAGTGGATGGCGTGGAAAAGGTCGAGGTAAGCCTGGAACGGGGAACTGCGGAAGTTACCATGGAAAGCCCTATTGCCACAAAGATTTTAAAGGCCGCGCTTTCCCAAAAATATACGCTGTCCGAAATACCGGCCGAAAAGGTGGTTTTGACAGGGCCCACGGCAGTGGAAAAAACCAAGATACAACAGCTCAAACCTTTGTTGCTTATTTTCCTGTACCTCATTTCAGCTTCTTTTCTTTTGAATTTCAAGAATTGGCAAACCACGGAGGCGATGCTTGATTTTATGGGCCTTTTCTATATTGTCTTTAGCTTTTTCAAGTTTTTGGACCTAAAAGGTTTTCCAGTGAGTTTTCGGATGTATGACCCCTTGGCCAAGGCCGTTCCCGCCTATGGTTGGGCCTATCCTTTTATAGAGTTGGCATTGGGTCTTATGTTCTTAATGCGAGTTGGGATTGTAAGTGCCTTGGTAATTACCCTTGTTATATTGGGAATTACGACCATAGGCGTGACCCGAAGTCTACTGGATAAAAGACATATTCGTTGTGCTTGTTTGGGGACGGCCCTAAAACTTCCCATGACCGAGGCTACCTTTATTGAAAATACCATTATGCTGGTTATGGCCCTTGGTATGTTGTCACAACTTGTTTAGTACGAACGTATGAAAAAGTACGTTTTTATTGGGATACTGTTATCCGTTCGGTTCGGATTTTCCCAAGATAGGATAACGGGCATGGTCATGACTACCGGTACTGGGAACGACCCTATTGTCTTGGCTGGGGCCAATGTATACTGGATGGATTCACAACTTGGGACAATGACCGATGAAGAAGGGCGGTTTAGTATTTCATTTCGAGGGGAATACCGTCAATTGATTATAAGCTATGTTGGTTTTGAATCCGATACCTTAACCATTGATGCCCCAAAGGTGATCCATCATTTCTTGAGACCGTCCAATGCATTGGATGAGGTAGTGGTCGAAAAAAATCGCGATGCCGTTGAGAAAACCTTCTTGGCATCACAGAATATTGTGAACATCAACAGTGCGGAATTGCTAAAGGCCGCATGTTGTAATCTCTCCGAAAGTTTTGAGACCAATCCGGCCATTGATGTGAACTTTAACGATGCCCTTACCGGAACGCGGCAAATACAAATGTTGGGGCTTACCAGCCCGTACCTGCTCATAACCCAGGAAAACATTCCCATGGTAAGGGGGGCCTCGCAGACCTATGGACTTACCTTTACCCCGGGCACCTGGATAGAAAGCATCCAGATTACCAAGGGTGCCGGAAGCGTAGTAAACGGTTACGAGAGCATTTCCGGACAGATCAATACGGAACTGGTAAAACCTTTTTTGGACAAGGCTTTTTTTGTGAATGGCTATTACAACGTAAACGGAAGGCAGGAACTTAATGCCCATTTCAACAAAAAGCTTACACCAAAATGGAGCTCCGGTCTATATCTTCATGGTCATCAAAGGAACCGTATTGAAGAGAACAATGGGGACGGATTTTTGGATGCCCCTCTAACGGACCATATCAATCTTATGAATCGCTGGCAGTATCAAGATCCGGAAAATGGGTGGGTTAGCTTCATTAACGTAAGGGTCTTGAACGATGAAAAACAGATAGGAGAGGTAGGTTTTGACCCCGATAGGTGGCAGAGCCTAGCGGAAGGGTTTGTTGTGGGCGAGGCGGAACCCTGGGGCGGGGAGGTCAATACCCGCCGTTTTGATTCTTCCATAAAATTGGGTTATGTATTTCCGGAACTTCCCTTTCAAAGTATGGGTTTCCAGGCTTCGTATAGTCTACATAAGCAGGCTTCGTATTTTGGCTTTAATCGTTATGATATTGATCATCAGAGCATTTACTCGAATTTTATCCTCAATTCCATCATCGGGGATACCCGAAACAAATTCAAAACTGGGCTTACTTTTGCTTACGATGGTTATGAGGAGTTGGTCAATACCGGTAATTTTAATCGGGAAGATCGCTCCCTTGGTGCTTTTTTTGAATATAGCTTCGAGGATTTGGACAAGCTTAGCCTTACCGCAGGACTTCGTGTTGACGAACACAACCGATTGGGGACTTTTGTAACCCCCCGGTTCCATATTCGGTATACCCCTTGGGAAAGGGCCAGTTTGCGAGGGTCATTTGGAAGAGGTAGACGAGCGGCCAATTTTTTTGCGGAAAATCAACAAGTATTCGCTTCTTCTAGGGAAATTCGGGTATTGGGCTCCAATGGCCCTGTGTATGGCCTGGATCCGGAAGATGCTTGGAACTATGGGGCGGGCTTTCTACAAGGCTTCTCGCTTTTTGGACGTTCGGGAAATGTTAGCTTGGACTATTACAGAACGGATTTTACAGATCAAGTGGTAGTGGACTGGGAAAATCCCGATGCCATTTCCTTTTACAACTTGGAAGGGAAAAGTTTTGCGAATGGCCTGCAGTTGGAATTGAATTATGAATTGGCAAACCACCTGGAAGTACGTACCGCCTATAAGATCTATGATGTAAAAACTGATTATAATTTGGGTCGCCTACAGAAACCCTTGTTGGCCCAAAATCGGTTTTTTGCCAATTTGGGTTATACTAGTCCGCCAACGGAGAAAGGGCGTCAGTGGCGGTTGGATTATACCCTGCACGCCGTGGGGAAACAGCGCTTGCCGGATACGGGCTCAAATCCCGAACCGTATCGATTGCAAGGATTTTCATCACCCTATACCCTTATGAACGCCCAGGTAACCCGCGTATTTTCACCCCGATTCGAGTGGTATTTGGGAGGCGAAAATTTAACCGGTGTTAGGCAGGAAAACCCTATTTTGGGATCCGAGGACCCGTTTGGCCCCAACTTTGATACCACAATAGTATATGCCCCCATTATGGGCAGGATGCTTTATACGGGATTTCGTTTTAAATCAAGATAAAAACAGAACCGCATACGGGTTCAAACAGAAAATACGTTTAACAAAGGAAAGCTTAAAAGATAGAACCATGAGAAATATAATTTGCACTTGGGTATTGCTTTTGGCCACGGCCGGGGTATGGGCCCAGGAAAGGAATAAGAAGGTCATAATAGCGGTAGATGGCAAATGTGAAATGTGCAAGGCCCGTATTGAGAAGGCCGCCTTGGGGGAAAAAGGCGTGAAATATGCCCTATGGGATATTCCCACACGTGAATTGTCCCTTATCCTCGATGAACGAAAAACGGATCCCATGAAGGTGAAAACAGCAATGGCCAAAGTGGGTCATGATACCGAGGAACTAAAAGCATCGGACGATGCCTATGCCTCGGTACATCCTTGTTGCAGATATCGTGAGGATGATACGAAAGAAAGGAATCCTCATTGAGATTATGTCCCTTTTTAACAAAAAAAGCCATCGGATTTCCCCGATGGCTTTTTCTTTTGGAAGAAGATGTATTATATGCGATCCCTTACATCATTCCGGGCATTCCGCCTCCACCGGGCATGGCAGGTGCAGCGGGCGCTTCCTCCTTAATGTCCGTTAGGGCGCATTCGGTAGTTAGGATCATTCCGGCTACGGATGCCGCATTTTCCAAGGCAACACGCGTAACTTTCTTGGGATCTATAATACCGGCCTTAAGCATGTCCACGTACTTTTCGGATTTGGCATCAAAACCAAAATCGCCTTTTTCATCCAAAATCTTGGCGGCCACTACAGAACCTTCACCTCCTGCGTTTTCAACAATAATACGCAATGGGGATTCTATGGCGCGGGCCACGATCTGAAGTCCGGTCTCCTCGTCAGGGTTGTCGGCATTTACTTTGGAAAGCACTTTTTTGGCTCGAACCAAGGCCACACCACCACCGGCAACGATACCTTCCTCAACGGCGGCCCTTGTGGCATGCAAGGCATCGTCCACACGATCTTTTTTCTCCTTCATTTCCACTTCGGATGCAGCACCCACGTAAAGTACGGCTACCCCACCGGCCAATTTGGCCAAACGCTCCTGAAGTTTTTCCTTGTCGTAATCGGAGGTAGTGGTCTCTATCTGGGATTTTATCTGGTTAACACGGGTCTTTATGTGCTTGGCGGCACCGGAACCATTCACTATGGTAGTGTTGTCCTTGTCAATGGTAACTTTTTCACAAGTGCCCAACATGTCCACCGTGGTATTCTCCAAAGAGAAGCCTCTTTCCTCGGAAATTACGGTACCCCCGGTAAGGATGGCAATATCCTCCAACATAGCCTTTCTGCGATCTCCAAAGCCTGGTGCCTTAACAGCGGCAATTTTGAGGGAACCTCTTAGTTTGTTCACTACCAAGGTAGCCAGGGCCTCACCGTCAACATCTTCCGCAATAATCAATAAAGGTTTGCCGGACTGGGCCACAGGCTCCAATACGGGCAATAGATCCTTCATGGCCGAGATTTTTTTGTCGAACAAAAGGATATATGGACTTTCTAAATCGGCAGTCATTTTTTCGCTATCGGTAACGAAATAGGGAGAAAGGTAACCACGATCAAACTGCATGCCTTCTACGACGTCTACATAGGTATCTGTTCCTTTGGCTTCCTCAACGGTTATAACCCCTTCTTTACCCACTTTTTCAAAAGCTTGGGAGATAAGTTGCCCAATGGCCACATCGTTGTTTGCAGAAATAGCGGCCACCTGCTGTATTTTGTCGGAAGAGTCTCCCACACGCTTGGATTGTTTGGAAAGATTTTCCACGATGGCATCAACGGCCTTGTCTATGCCGCGTTTTAAATCCATAGGATTGGCACCGGCCGCAACATTCTTTAAACCTTCCTTTACAATTGCCTGGGCCAATACCGTGGCCGTGGTGGTACCATCACCCGCCAAATCGTTGGTCTTGGAAGCCACTTCCTTTACCATTTGGGCGCCCATGTTCTCCAAGGCGTCGGCCAATTCTATTTCCTTGGCTACGGTAACCCCGTCCTTAGTAACCACCGGAGAACCAAAGGACTTGCTTATGATTACGTTTCTACCCTTTGGGCCCAGTGTAACTTTTACTGCATTGGCCAAGGCGTCGACGCCCCTTTTAAGACCGTCCCTTGCATCAATATCAAACTTTATATCTTTTGCCATAATATTTTAATGTTATTCATTCCCGCGAAGGCGGGAATCTTTTTTAGTTATCTTAAATAATAGAATTTATAGATTCCCGCCTTCGCGGGAA
>JBCCZF010000165.1:0-6419 GCA_039188035.1 Bacteroidota bacterium
CCCTACATAACAGCAGTGGTTATTATTGGCCGTAGAACCGAATATTTCAAAATGCTCATTGAAACCCAAACCCCAGGTATTGTTATTGAATTGACCTACGGGTTCAAAGTAGGAACCATTTCTTGAGAAACGGTACACCCCCATTTTAAACGAAATCTCTTTATCGGCAAAGGTATTTTCGAACCCGGAATAGCCAACGGCGCCCCAAATATGGTTATCCAGGCCATAACGCAGGCTTGAGGGCCCGGCATGGGTATCCCAAGTACCAAAACCATCAAACAGGACGGTGCTTTTGTCCATTTTATCATCGCCATCGGTGTCCTGCAAGAAAACCATATTTGGGGCTTGGCCCACAATAATTCCGCCTTTTACTTTAACAATTCCCGTGGTCAGGCTTTGTTCTGTGGCAAAATCGATGAATTTATCGGCCTTTCCATCCTTATCGGTATCCTCACAAATGGTTATGCGATCGCCGCCTACTTCATTTTCGAGTCCATGGGGATAATCCTGGGATTGCACTACCCACAACCGGCCGTTTTCATCCCAGGTAAATGCAATGGGGTTAATGATATTGGGTTCGGCAGCATATAGGGTCACCTCAAAGCCCTCCGGAACCTGAATGTGCCTTTTGGAATCTTCCGCGGATAAGGGATCCTGGATACGCGGTGAATCGCCTGAATAGGTCAAAGGGGGCAGCGGTTCCTTTTTGGAGATACAGGACAGCACCATCACAAAAACCGACAATAGCCGAAAAAAGGCAAGGACGTTTCTTTTCATCTTTAATGTTATTTTAAAGTGGCTCAAGCCATTGTATTCCTGGTGAATCCGGTTATTTGTTTCGATATGACACATAGGGCTCATTTCCACTTTCGTCAATGGTGCCCGCCTCCCAACCTTCTTTTGGGGAAAGAATGGCCAAAAGTTCCAGGGTTTCCTCGCCTGTATTGAAGGTAGCGTGTACCACATCGGCATCAATATAGACCGAATCCCCTACTTTCATCTGTTGCATTTCCCCCTCCACCCATTGTTCCGCGGTACCTTTCAGCACATAGAGCACTTCGTCCATTTTGGGGTGGCGGTGAAAATCGTGGCCGCCATTTTCGGGCACCACTACCTTGACCAGCATGGTATCCGTATTGCCCTTAAAATCATGTGAAAAATGCCAAAAATGATCTCGCCCCGCGGCAGCCTCCTTGGGCAGATTATTTTCTTTTACGAATTGCCAAGTTTTCTTCATAGTGTTCAACGCTGAAGTTCCAATCGTTTAAAAGCCTTGGTCAAGTTGGTCAGGGATTCCTCCACGCCCATGCGCTCTAAGGAAGAGGCCCCCACAAAACCATGGGCATCTGTACGCTCCAAAATAACCTTGACATCCTCCGGCGTGTTGATGGGCCCGCCATGGACCAGGAAAAAGGTAGTGTGATTGGCTTTTTTAACGGCTTCGATAATGGCCTGGGTACGTTCAACGGCATCGTCCATAGTACAGGTAGCCCCAGTTACCCCAATAGATCCCCCAACTGTAGTGCCCACATGGGCGATAATGGCATCGGCCCCTACATCCGCCATTTTTACGGCCTCTTCGGGTTTCCCTACATAAACAATGGTGAACAAATCCATTTTTGAGGCCAACCCAATCATTTCCACCTCTTTGTCAAAACTCATTCCGGTTTCTTCCAGGACATTTCGGAAATGGCCATCGACTATGGAATGCGTGGGAAAATTGTTGACCCCTGAGAATCCCATATCCTTGACCTGGCCCAAAAAATGCCACATTCTCCTCCGTGGATCACTACCATGTACCCCACAGATTACCGGGATTTCCTCTACTACGGGCAATACCTCGAACTCCCCTATTTCCATGGCCACGGCATTGGCATCGCCATAGGCCATCATTCCGGCCGTGGAGCCGTGACCAGACATGCGAAACCTTCCGGAATTGTAAATAATGAGCAGGTCGGCCCCTCCCTTCTCTATAAACTTGGCACTAATTCCGGTACCTGCTCCAGCGGCGATAATGGCCTTTTTTTGATTCAAAGTCGCCTGTAGACGTTCCTTAACTTCCTGCTTGGTATACGGGTTTCCAATACCCGTCCATGGATTTGGCATATGCTTTAGTATTCGGTTAATACGTGTCCTTTACCAGGGCCACAATTCTTTTGATTTATGCAAAGGAGCGATAAAATTCGATGTTATTCCAGCTGTTTTCAATCTAGAACCGACTTTTTGATACCATTAAAATCTATAAAAAGTCAAAAAAAAAGAATAATTAAACCATTTTTATCGTTTCCCACTCCAGCCTACATATAAGCCAATAGTTCCGAAACGGCCCTTTGGGCAAAAATAGGATCGTTAATATGGGTATCCATTTCCAATATAGGTATCCGGGGTGCCAGGTTCTTCCGCAGGGTGTCAAAAAGTACCTGATCGATTTCAGGGTCGTAAAAAGCACCACCCTCACTTCCAATTTTGGATAGACCCCGTAAAGGGAATAATACGGCAACCTTTCCCTTGGAGGCATTCAGTTTTTGGGCCATTTGCATACCCAAAATAGCATTCTCTTCGGCATTGGTACGCATTAAGGTAACATCTGGGCTCCATTGAAAAAACCGCCGCCCCCCATATTTTTTGGGCACGGTTTCCGGAGGGCCAAAATTGACCATATCCAAACATCCAGGGGCCACCACTTGGGGTAACCCCCATTTTCCGGCAGCGGTAAGTCGATCTTGTCCTGCGGAACAAATGCCACCGCAGAGTTCATCGGCCAATTCAGTCGTTGTTACATCGAGAACCCCTTGAAAAAGGCCCTCATCGATGAGCTCCTCCATAGTCCTTCCCCCAGTACCCACGGCATGGAATGTCAATACCTCATAATCCTGCCGGCACAACAAATCGCTACAATGTGCCACGCAGGGAGTTGTATTTCCAAAGGTGCTTATGGCGATACTTTTGTTATTTGCAAAATCGGTGGGTATCTTGGCCTGCACCATTCCGGTAAGGGCCGCGGCCACCCGCGCCATAAGTATTTTGCTTAACCTATTTACGCCGGCAACATCAACAATAGAGGGCATAAGCAGCACATCCTTGCTTCCCAGGGCCCTTGACACGTCCTTTCCTGCCAAGGTACTCAAGCATAATTTGGGTATGGACAAAGGTACCCGCTGAACGGCCGAAAGGAAGATATAAGTTCCGCCACCACCGCCCATACCTATGATACCGTGTATTTTTCCATCGGAAACCAGTTCGTCCGCAATATGGGCCGCTCCGTGGCCCATGGCCTCCACGGCGTTTCCCCGGGACTTGTCCTTTCTCAGGGTAGCCAATGACGTATGGGCGGCCAAAGCAACATCCCTTGCAGGGATATCAATTGGAAACTGCACAGCCGTTTCCATAATGCCTGTATTCATGGTACGTATGGACAACCCATGGGAAACGAGGCATTGGTATAGATATTCAAAATCCGCTCCCTTGGTGTCAAAACAACCAATAATCAAAATGGTTTTTTCCCGCATGGCAAACAACAAAACTATCTTCTAAAATGATCAAAAAACAAACATATTTCCAGCTATATTTTAACTAAAAAAGACTGTTATATATCCCGTTGTCCGGTTAAAATGAAAAGACGTCGATGCCTTTAGGTCCAAGACATAATACTATTTGGGATAGCATAAGGAACCCATACCATAGAACTCGTCTTGAGTTGTTATTATTTGCTGTAAAATTATCTTTTGCGCTCAAATTTTGCCTTTTTCTCGCTCGGTAGCGCTGCTATGCAGCTCAAAAAAACTTCATTTGGACACAAAACCTGAATGTTTCGCTTAAACAAAACAACTCAAGACGAGTTCATAGAGAATATCCCATTTTCCGGTATTCTTAGAGACTATTTTGAAATGTGTGATTGGCTCCGTCCTTCCTCACAGCGCACTTCGTTGAAATCGGAAAACCTGGATCGGAATCTAACGGAGATCTGGGTCACCCGATCTTTTGCATGTCCGCTCTCACGAATTGAGGATTGTCTTCACCGTCCTCACAGCGCTCCGCTTTGAAAATGATTTAAACAAAAAAACGCTCAAGCAAGCTTAGCGTTTTTTCTCATCGAATTATTTATTCGTGACCGCGGGAGGATTTTCTTCGAACATCCTCGCTACGCTCGCACCTGAAAATGCAGGTATGAATCGCTAACGCGCTACTCTTTTGTTATTTGCTTTCGCTTACAAGAGTCTTATACTTTTGACGCTCCATCAAACAACAAAACCCTGCATTTTCATGCAGGGCCTGCGCTTTAAGTGACCGCGGGAGGATTCGAACCCCCAACCCTCAGAGCCGAAATCTGATATTCTATCCAGTTGAACTACGCGGCCAATTTATGTTTACTTTCATCCATCGCCTTCCGGCACTCGATTTCAAATACTTTTCCCTTTTCCTAGCTTCTGTTCTTGTGCCATATGATTCAACGTGAATCACCTTCCAAGGAACATATTTGGATGTATAGTTTGATTTTTTGCCATTATGCTCTATTATCCTTTTCTCAGCGCTTCGTGTAATGCCTATATAGGTTTTTATGAACTTCGCACTGTACAAAACATATACAAAATACATCCTTGCATATTCTATCCAGCCCGCCTTGCGAGGCAGGCCCGCCTTGCCTCGCGCAAGTCGAGGCAGGTTGAACCACGCGGCCAATACTTATTTAGCTACTTAATTTTGCTCTAACAATGGTGGAAATGGTCTTGCCATCAGCCTGGCCTGCCAACTCTTTGGAGACAATGCCCATTACCTTACCCATATCCTTCATCCCAGTGGCGCTAACAGCATCAATGGTCTGTACCACCACCTTCTCTATTTCTTCCTCGGTGAGTTGTTCCGGTAAAAACTGCTCAATAACAGCAACCTGGGCCAATTCCGGTTCGGCCAAATCCGCCCTATCCTGCTCGGTAAAAATAGCTGCGCTATCCTTTCGCTGTTTTACCAGTTTCTGGACCAAACGCACCTCATCTTCCTCGGAAAGGACACCGCCCCCACCCTTATCGGTCTGCGCCAAAAGAATAGCTGATTTAATGGCTCGTAAGGATTCCAAGGCCACAGAATCCTTGGCTTTCATGGCCTCCTTCATTCGTGCCATAACCTTTTCCTGTAAACCCATATACGTTTCAATTATTGGACTGCGAATATAAAAAAATAAACCCGAAAACATATTCATTTTCGGGTTTGCTTTACCTGGTAGTCACATCCGGGCTATGAACCGGGTTTCGTCTCAATCCACGTTATCGTTCAAAAAAGAATTATTAGATCGCAGCTGGATATCCCCATTGGTGTCCTTACTAACACTGAACCTGGAAACATCTGGTTGCCGATCCGTGTTTTGGGCCAAGTCGACACCTTGCCGTTTATAGGCGGGCTGTTTGTTCAGTTCATCGTCATTATGGGCGATACTATTCTGAAACCTATAATTAAAATCCTTAAGTTTTCTTCTTCGTTCATCCGAGCGCTCCCGCAATAGTTCCTCTATAGGGGTCTCCATGGGGTCTACCCCCTTGGGGCCACCTGGAGCAACCGTGTTGTCCCCTGTAGGCGCTACGGTCTTTTTTTCGAATACCAACTCATCCCCAATGATCTTGGGGTCATAATCCTCTGCCTTGGAACGGGCACCCGTAAGCTTGTTTTCCAACTCCATATAATCGTCCAGGCTGTAACGGGTTTCCCCCTTTTTATTGTATTCCAGCACAGGAATCACTTCGATATGATCGTTCACGTCCACATCCTTTACCTCTTCGTCCAAATTAAAGGTAATCACATTCTGGTTTTCTTCCTCCTCGTTGTCCGGGGCAAAAGGCATATCAAAACTCATGGTAAATTGATCCTCATTTACCTTTTGGGAAGGAACCACTTCAGGATCAACCACCTCAATATCGTTTAGGGTATCCCTGGAGTCAATGATAATAAAATCGTCCTCGGCCACCTCGTCCGGAGCCATTTCTTCTACCACTTCCTCATAAAAGACATTGAAACTTCGTATGTAGTTGCTCGTGGGCACCAAATCCATTCCCAGTTCCTCCTCTTCTTCGACCAAACGATGTACAACAGGCTTAGAAACCAATTCCTGCTCTACCTTGCGTTCCTCTTCTAGTTTATGTACAATTTTTTTGGGATCCGTATTGACAATGGTATCTTGCTGATCTACATTAAAACCCGTGGCAATAACGGTAACGGCAATGGCCTCTCCCAAGCTTTCGTCCTCGCCTACCCCCATAATAATGTTGGCTCCATGACCCGCCTCTATTTGGATATGATCGTTGATTTCCCCGATCTCATCGATAGTAATCTCCTGAGACCCGGAAACAATCAGTAACAGCACATTTTTGGCTCCGGTAATCTTATTGTCGTTCAACAAGGGGGAATCCAAAGCTTTGATAATGGCCTCG
>JBCCZF010000166.1:0-6367 GCA_039188035.1 Bacteroidota bacterium
CAAAAAACTTGGGTAAAATCCGATTTACCCTGTATCTTTAGGGGCATTGAAACCAATGCCGATGATACGAACGATACGAATTACAATTGTCCTTTTTTTTATCTTAGGTTGCACCATCACTTTCGCCCAAAAGAAAATCCTGGACCATCCCGATCTGGAAATCTGGAATACCATTCAAGGTGCTACCCTTTCCCCAAATGGGTCGTATGTGGCCTATTCCCTAGAACAGGGGGAAAAGGATCATTTGTTAAAGGTAAAGGACGCCAAGGGGAGGCTAGTGCTCTCCCACGAGAGGGCCCAAAAGGGGCAATTTACCTATGATTCCCAATTTCTACTCTTTACCATCAAAGCTTGGAAGGATAGCGTAACGGCCCTAAAAAGCCGAAAAACAAAAAAAGAAAAACTGCCCAAGGACTCCTTGGGTATTTTTGATGTGAAAACGAATCGTTTGCTGAAAATAGCCCAAATAAAATCCTATAAAATCCCTAAAAAATGGACAGGGTATGTGGCGTACGTTTTAGACGAGGTAACCAAAGAACCCAAGGCAGAAAATAAGGATTCCCTGTCGGATACCACCAAAAAGAAGGACAAACCCAAAAAGACCGGCAAAAAAAACGGTTATCCGGTAGTTTTGCGCAACCTGGCCACCCAACAAGAGGATACCCTTCCCTATGTAACGGATTTTGTCTTTGCCGAAAAGGGAAAATGGTTTGCCTATGTGTCCACGGGCCAGGATAAAAAGGATATGGCCGGCGTTTTTGTGCGAAACTTGGAAAGCGGGGGCACTTCCCAAATCCATGGTTCCAAAAAGGGGAAGTATTCCCAATTAAGCCTTAGCGAATCGGGCAAAAAACTAGGTTTTGTAGTGGATACGGACACCACAAAAGTACAGGTACGGCCCAATGCCCTGTATCTCTGGAAGGCCGGGGACACACTGGCCCAAAGAACCATGGGCCCCACTACCGCACCCGAGGGCTATGGCGTATCTTCCCATGGGAAGGTCCATTTCTCCAAGGATGAATCCAAAGTATTCTTTGGTCTGGCCACCCCTCCGGTAATCAAGGATACCACCTTGACCAAGGATGAAATTGTAAACGTGGAGGTATGGACCTATGATGAGCCCAGACTTTATACCGTTCAGGAGCTTCAGTTAAAAAACGATACCGTACAATCCTTTCAAACGGTCATCAACCTGAAAGATAGCGCCTTGGTACAGCTAGGCAATTCCACCTATACCGACACCGAACTGGGTGATGAGGGCGATGCCGCCTATGCCCTTTCCGGTACGCCCCTGCCCCATGAACTGGAAAGCCAATGGACGGCTAGACGTTACTACGATTATCAGCTGGTAAACACCAATACCGGGGAAATTCCCAAAAAGTGGACCAAGGCTCCCGCCATGCAATTGAGTCCCAAGGCCCGTTATGCCTTTGGGTATGACCGGGTAGACAGTACCTGGTTTGCCTATGCCCTACCCTCTGGCCAATACAAGGCGCTGACCAAGGGCAAGGTTTTTTATAACGAGAGAAACGACTATCCCAATTACCCCTTTTCCTATGGCCATGCGGGATGGACTGCAGATGATGAATCCTTAATCCTGTACGACCGTTATGATCTGTGGAAGTTCAACCCTACTACGGGACAGACCACGCGACTTACCCAAGGCCGGAAAGACAAGACGGTATATCGTTACGTGTCTTTGGATGAGGAAGTAAAATACCTGCCTACGGATACGAAATGGCTACTCACTTCCTTTAACGAAACAACCAAGGATGGGGGGTATGCTTCCTTCGACCCCAAAAGGAACCGCCTAAAGCCCCTACTTTCTGGGCCCTATCACTACGCTACACCCAAAAAGGCCCTACTGGCCGATGCCGTGCTCTATACCCGGGAATCTTTTCAGGAATTTCCCGACCTGCGTTTGACCGATCTAAGTTTTCAAAAAGAGGTGCTGCTTAGCAATGCCAATCCGCAACAAAAGGACTATACCTGGGGCACTATTGAATTGATCCAGCATACTTCCTTGGATGGCCAACCCACCCAAGGTTTGTTAGTAAAACCCGAAGGTTTTGACCCTAACAAAAAATACCCGCTTTTGGTCAACTTTTATGAACGAAGTTCCGACAGACTTCACCGGCACCGCTATCCAAAACCCGAACGCTCCTCCCTCAATTATAGTTTTTATGCCAGTAGGGGCTATGTTATCTTTAATCCGGATGTGCACTATACCATAGGATATCCTGGGGAAAGTGCCTATAACTTTGTAATTCCCGGGGTAACGGCCTTAATCGAAAAAGGCTTTGTGGACAAGGACAACATTGGGGTGCAAGGCCATAGCTGGGGCGGATATCAAATTGCCTACCTGGTCACCCGTACAAACATTTTCAAGGCGGCCGAGGCCGGGGCCCCGGTACCCAACATGATCAGTGCCTATGGCGGCATCCGCTGGTGGACGGGACTAAGTAGGCAATTTCAATACGAACATACCCAAAGCAGAATTGGGGGTACCCCCTGGGAATACCCGATGCGGTATATTGAAAATTCCCCCATCTTCAATATCGACAAGATACATACACCCATTTTGATCATGCATAACGATGCGGACGGTCATGTGCCCTGGTACCAGGGTATTGAATTTTTTATGAGCCTACGCCGTTTGGGCAAACCGGCTTGGTTCCTCAATTACAATGGGGAGCCCCATTGGCCCTTAAAGCTACAAAATAGGAAGGATTTTATGATCCGAATGGCCCAGTTTTTTGATTATTACCTAAAGGGCGAACCCAAACCCCAATGGATGGAACGCGGGGTTCCCGCTATGGAAAAGGGAATAGAACAAGGTTATGGCCCAGCCCAAGAATCCGACTAGATACAGCCACCCCACCCGTACATAAAAAGACAAAGTCCATGGGAACCCCCTATAACACAGTAGGTGAAAACCATCAGTGTTTTGGGGAGTTCCAGAAGCAAGGACTTTAAACCTCCTGTTATTGGGTTGCAGTCATTCCCGAATATTCCTTTTAGTGGTAGATGATGTAGTTCACCACGGAAATCAGAAAGCAAACAATAAGACTTATCAAAAACATATTTAGGACCACTTTGGGTTTTTGCACCGTTAGTATGGATGCCAATACGGCTACACACGGAACCACAACAAACATCACTTCAATAAATTGAATTACTCCGCGTCCATTTTGAAAAACGGAGAAAATGGCAAGTCCGCCCAAGCAGGTGGATACGATGATGGCCACTGATGCGTACAACATAAAATGCTCCTTCCAATCTTTGTTTAATTTAAAATACAATGTACTCATACCTTATCTTTATGAATTGTTCCGGACAAAGCTAGGTTAGGGAAATAACCCAAAAAATGACATTTGTCAGCTTTTTAGGGAATTCGATTGTTCGGAATACGTTGTAATTCGCACAAGCACCCCTCGTTAACCCATAGGCACACAGAACGAAAAGTCGTTGGGAACGCAATAAAGAAGTAGAAACATAGCGTTCAGATAATTTTCCGAACGGCTCCCGTACACTTTAGAGTCCATTAAATTTTGTTTGTAGAACCCGCCTGTACCAGCTAGGGGGTAGGCCCGCCGTGAAGGGAAACGTAAACAGGCTTTTATACCATTTCCCAATTACAATTAAGCCAATATGCTTGTCCATTTTCCCCGTACCATTATTGTATCCCATGCCCATAGCCAAGGCTATGGACAAAGAATACGGCTGCGGTACGGGAAAAAGCTACCGCCCCTATTTTGGCCCAATTCTAAATGAGAACTGGTATTACACATCGGTATTAAAATAGCATACAAGTCAAATTGGCCATTTTTGTTGCTAGGTGGTCAACTTGACTAGGGCTCGGGGTCAAAGGTAACGGTAGTCTGTCGCTCCCGGTTTACGGTAAGCTGGGTAACATCCGGACGGGAATAGTGGCCCACGGGATCGAAATTCTGGCGTTCTTCGTAGACCCGATTGAAATCCAAAGTGCTGTAAAAAAGCCCTTCCTTATGGGTAACGGGCTCCATTATCCATTCCCCATCGGGCCCTGCAATGCAGGACCCCCCATTGGCAAGCGTATTTGGGGCCTCGGATAAAATTTGATCCAAGTGGGGCGTGGTTTGCGGGAAATCCCCTTTACGCATCAAGGATCCCACGGAAATAACGTAGCTCCGGGATTCACGGGCAATAAATCGGGTGATGTCCTTGGTATTATGGTCACTCCCGGGCCAAACCGCCACATGCAGGTTTTCGCCCTGGGCATACAGTGCCGTCCGGGGCAAGGGCATCCAGTTTTCCCAACAATTGAGTCCGCCTACGGTAAATTGTTTTACCGGGTGCACCTGCAAGCCGTTCCCATCGCCAGGGGCCCAGGTAAGGCGTTCGTCATAGGTAGGCCGTAACTTGCGATGTACGGATTTAATCCCTCCCTGCCCGTCTATATAAATCAGCGAACAGTACAAACTATGGCCTCCCCGGTCCGGGGCACGTTCAATAGCCCCCAAATAGATGGCCATGCCATGTTTCTTGGCCAGCTTACAAACCCCATCCAACTCATGGACCTGAATGGCGTTCCTAACGTAATGGGCATGAAGTTCCTTATTGATTTTTAGGTTCCAGGCCGCTCCATGGGTGAGGGCCAACCAAAAGGGATATCCCGGTAAAAGGGCTTCCCCAAAGACAAGCAGTTCTGTGCGTTCCGTTGCAGCTTCGGCAATAGTAGCTTCAATTTTTGCGAGTGTGGCTTTTTTGTCCAACCAAACCGGGGCAATTTGGGCCAGGCCCACTTTTACGAGATTCTCCATCATAAAATTCGATTAAGCACGAGAGCTACATCAATCAACAAAATGCTAAAGACGCCCACAACTATCATCAACTTAAGGATATTGTGGAGTCCCACATAATGCAGTTTTATCCTAGCCTTCCATAACATAAGGAGAAAGAGGCCCAACAGACCTATAGATGCCATAAAGTAGAGGTACATGTAGCCCACATCAAAATAATTGATCAATAAAAGTGCCGGTAACAAGGTCAAGAGCATAAGGATCGTAATCATAGTTTTGGAGGTACGGGTGCCATAGATAATGGGAATGGTCCTGTAATTCTGTGCCATATCTCCGGCCATATTCTCCAAGTCCTTGATCATCTCACGGGCCAGGATAAGCAAAAAAAGGAACATGGCATGAACGAAAATACCAATCTCAAAATTCCTATAGTAGACAAAGACCACAAAGAAGGGTGCTATGGCCAGGGTTGCGGAGACAAGATTTCCCAAAAAAGGAACTTTCTTGAGTTTGTGCGAGTAGAACCAAATGCCAAAAATATAAGCCGAAAAGAAAAGTACGGCCCTAAAGGACACATAACTGGCCGCAAAAACGGCCAAAAAATTCAATATAAAATAAGTAGTAAGCTTAAAACGTTGGCTTACCAAACGATCCAACATACTCTTTGTGGGCTTGTTGATCAAATCCTTTTCGGCATCGTAAAAGTTATTGATAATATAACCCGAGGCGATTACCAAGGCCGAAGCCCATACAATGGCAAAAAGGTTAAGGTCAAATACAACTTGGCGCAAGGGCCTATCCGGGGCCAAAATGTAAATGGAGGCCAAGTACTGGGCCAGGGCAATCATAAGGATGTTATACCCACGAACCACGGAAAACAAACTCAATAACTTAAGCAGTAGAAGCTTGTTTTTTCTGCTCAGCATGTAGGGTGAAGTTCTTTAGAAGTTGTATACCACCTCTAAATTATACGCTTTAAGGGCTGTTTTTGCCTTTTCAAAGTCCTGGGTAAACCCTAGAATATAACCTCCGCCTCCAGAACCACAAAGCTTAAGATAATAGTCGTTGGTACGGATGCCTTGCTCCCAGAGTTCGTGGAACTTGGCCGGGATCATGGGCTTAAAATTGTCCAAGACCACATGGGACAACTGCTTGAGGTTGGTAAACAAAGACTTTACATTACCATTGATAAAATCCTCCACACAGGCATCTGTATGTTTTATGAATTGATCCTTTAGCATGTTCCGAAAGCCTTCCTGTTTCATCTTTTCCATAAAGAGTTGTACCATTGGCGCGGTTTCCCCGGTAGACCCACTGTCCAAAAGGAACACGGCACCTTTGCCTTCTGTATTTTGGGAGGGAATGCTGGTGGATTCGATATTGTCCTTGGAGTTGATAAGGATGGGGAGACTTAGATAACTATTTAAGGGATCCAGCCCTGAGGATTGTCCATGAAAAAAGGATTCCATCTTTCCAAAAATGGCTTTTAATCGCAGTAATTTTTCACGGGTCAGGTTTTCCAGGACGGTAATCTTGTCCAAGGCGTATTTATCGTAAATAGCCGCGACCAGTGCCCCGCTACTGCC
>JBCCZF010000167.1:0-6357 GCA_039188035.1 Bacteroidota bacterium
TCTACACGAACAACGGTAAAGGAGTGTTTGAGGATGCTTCGGATAAACTTCCTGCCTTGGTCATAAATTCAACGGTCGTTGCCCCTGCCGATTTTGATAATGACGGTGATATGGATCTTTTTATTGGAGGGGGGGTACAACCGGAAAGTTATGGAGTTCAAAGAAGCTATCTTTTGGAAAACAAAAACGGCACCTTTGTGGATGTGACGGAAACATGGGGTCCAGGGATTGCGGAAATTGGAGCGGTAACGAGCGCAAAATGGGTTGACGTAGACCATAATGGTAAAATGGATCTTTGGATATGCGGGGAATGGTTGCCCATTACGCTTTTCCATAATACTGGGAAAACTTTGGAGAACGGTACCAAGGTATCGGGCCTGGAAAGTACGGTTGGGCTGTGGAATACCATGATCGTGATTGATTTGGATCACGATGGGGATAAGGATTTAGTTGCTGGCAACTTAGGAAAGAATACGCCTTATAGAACACACCCAAAGGAACCTTTTTCAAGATTGGCCGGGGATTTTGACGGTGATGGAATCGTAGAATTTCCCATAGCACATTATTTACAGGGAAAACAGGTACCTATGCATTTCAGGGACGATCTGTTAGGTCGTATGCAATCCCTTAAGAAAACATTCCCTGATTACCATAGCTATGCTACGGCAAGCTGGAGCGAGGTGTTGCCTAGGATATCAGAAGGCGAAGAGACCGTAATCAATACGTTTGCCTCCTGCTGGCTGGAAAACAAAGGTGATGGCCGTTTTGCCGTACATGAGTTACCCAAGGAGGCCCAGTTGGCCCCGGTTCATGCCATTTTGGCCCATGATATTAATGCAGACGGTACTACGGATCTTTTGCTAACCGGCAATTCCAAGGTGTATAGCCCTTTTGCCGGGTATTTGGATGCTTTACAGGGTTTAGTGCTTTTGCGAAATGCTGGAGGCGGATTTAGAGCGGTGGATTCTAGAACATCAGGCTTTCATGTTCCCGGCGAAGGAAGGGCAATAGCACTACTTAATCCCTTGGATTCCATACCCCTTGTTCTGGCCGTGCAAAACAACGGCCCACTAAAGATCTTTAAGTTGAACAATGGATCTGGCATGAATCAAAAGGAATAACGGGAAATGGATTATTGATTTTTCGTTTTACGGGGATCGCCAAATAGGATAAGGCTGTCCCTTGGGGGTTCTGTTCTGGAAAAATAACGTATCTCATAACGATTTTGTCCAGATCCCTTAAAAATCGGAGTTTTTATCTTCTTCAACGTTAGGATCTCTTTTCTGAGATGTAAAATAGTAAAATGGATAGGCTCTCCACCCTGGGCGGGGGTCATGACCAAAGTATCTTCCTGGACGTCATAGAAAAAGCTTCTGTACGTGCCCGATTTTATCTCCCGTGCAATACCGTTCTCAAATAAGTAAACAGGCCATTCCCCAATATCCCGCTGTTGCAGTTGTTCAAATCCGTTGTAATACGTATACGTGGAATCTATTTTCCATGTTCCTTCAAGATGGATCTTTGACTTGACCCTATTACCGCATGAATACAAAAAAACAATCAGAAGAACAACCAATATTCTACGTGTTATCCCCTTAAAAGGGAATTGTGTTTTGGAATGCAAATCGTGTACTTTCATTTTTAGTTGAAGGGTTGGACCAATATTAAAAGATCCAACTGTTACACCAGTGCAACAGTTGGATCTTCATAAACATAGCTATTCATATAATAAGCCCTAAAACCAGAGCATACTAGTACCCATCGTTCTGAATTAGGACTCCTGCGCTCACATCGATTTCCCGTTGGGGAATCGCAAAATAATAATGCTTACCGCGGTCAAATACCCTAGAGGGATCAAAGGGACCACGATCTTCCCCGTAAATGGCCACAATGTCCACCAAGCCGGCCCGATCCCAACGCATTAGATCAAAATGCCGTTGGTTTTCCCCGGCCAACTCTACCCGGCGTTCATGGATAATATCCTCCATGGTGGCCCCGGTAATCGCCGCTCCATCTCCCAGGGCCCGGGTACGTACTGCATTGAGCTCGGCATCGCCATTTTGATTGGTGCGTATTTTGGCTTCGGCCACCAAGAGGTAGATATCCGCAGCCCTAATAATCGGAACATTGTGCCCGCGATCCAAACCACCATCTGGTCTCCAGGAAGCATACTTTTGAAAATGGTATCCAGTCTGGGACAAGTCGGTCGTATATTCCGTCATTCCTCTTTCGCCGCCTAAATCTACCATTTCCCCGGGCATGAAAAAAGTAGCATCCATTCTGGGATCATCAGGTTCAAACTCATCTACCAAATCCGGTAAAGGATTATGGAAATCCCAGCCTCCCCATGGGCGTGGGGTGGTATGGATAGTATGGGCACTACTTGTCCACTGGTCCAAAAACTGGATTCCAAAAAGTACCTCGGGATTATTCTCGGTCTCGATCTTAAAATTATCGGCAAAATTGTCCGCCAAAGGATACGGGCCGCTGATGATCCGATTTCCGGTGGTAATGGCATCCTCAAAACGTCCCATATATACATAGAGCTTGGTCAACAAACCCCAAGCCGATCCGCTATGGGCCCTTCCCAAGTCATCACCTTCATTATTTTCGGGCAATAAATCGGCCGCCATTAACAGATCGCTCTCTATTTGGGCCTGCATCTCGGCAATCGTGGCCTTGGGTTTGTTATAGTTGCTCGAAAGCACGTCCTCCTCCAAAATTAAAGGGGTTCCCCCATAGATAATGTGCAATCGCCAATAGGCAAATGCCCTTAGGAAATAGGCTTCGCCCATGGAACGATTCTTAAGGGCCTGATCAACACCTTCTATATTTGGAGCATTGATGAGAACGGCGTTAGCCCTGCTAATAACTTCGTATTTTCGGTCCCAGCCAAATCGTAATTGCGCATTGGAGGGATCAAAAGTAAGATTTTCAATAGGACCATCCTCGCCGTGGTCCCCGGCGCGGAACTGATCATCCTCGATGATGGAAAAGGTGTGCTCCGCATGGCTCCAAAACTCCTCGTCGGTAAATGGTTCGTAAATACCATTGACCCCGGAAACCAGATCTTCCGCATTGGTCCAAAAAGATTCGTTGGTAAGCCTTCCATACAGTGGGGAATCCAAGGTATCCTCACCACAGGATTGCAAGGCGAATGCGCCTAAGAGAACGACAAAAAATAACTTAAACTTTTTCATTTTTCATTTTTTTAAAAATCTATCATAAGGCCCAAAGTCCAGGTACGTGCCTGTGGATATTGGGCATAATCTACATTCAATTGGCCATTGGCAAAGGTGTTACTGGTAATCCCCAGTTCTGGATCCATTCCTGAATAGTTGGTGATGGTAAATATGTTCTGCCCCGTGGCGTATAAGCGCACCTTGGACAGCCCCACCTTTTCAATGGTTTTATTGGGCAAGCTATACCCCACGGTCAGGTTTTTAAGACGGAAGAATCCCGCATCCTCCACAAACAAGGTAGAAGAGCGATAGTTCCCATTATTATCATCGTTCGTCGCACGGGGGACAAGGTTGCTTGTACCTTCCCCTGTCCAGCGGTTTGCCGTCTCGGCATATAGATTAAAGGGCGCATCGGTATCCCATCCGGCGATACGGTCCGCATTATAGATTTGGCGTCCTGCCTCGCCTAAAAACAAGAAGTTAACATCAAAACTCTTGTAGTTTATGCTTCCGTTGATACCGTAGACGACATCCGGATGGGGGTTTCCGATAAAGGTGCGGTCTTCATCGTCTATCAATCCATTGCCATCCAGATCCCGAAACCGCACATCCCCAGGGAGTATTAGGCCGCCGGTTCTTCTTGGGTCATTGGCCAAACCAGGATCTGAATCGATTTCTCCCTGATTTTGGTACAACCCGTCGGCCACCCATCCAAAAAATGAGGCCAGGGGTTCGCCTTCCACTGTCCGCGCCACCTCAACGTTTTGACGGCCATAGAAGGGTCGTGATTCCAAAAAGGGAGCGTTCAGGGAAGTGACTTCGTTTTTAATAAAAGAGGCATTGCCTCCAATCATATACCGAATATCCTCCCCAATGGATCCCTTATAACTGAGTTCCAATTCAAGACCTGAATTTCGAAGTTCCCCGACATTAAAATCGGCAACGCCGTCTGCGGGTCGCCCGAGCGTCCCAACTTGAGGAAGTGGGAGCAACATATCTCTCGTGTCCTTGATAAAATAACCAACATCCACGATCAATTGATTGTTCAATAGACCCCCTTCCAGTCCTATATCCGTAATTTCTGCCGTTTCCCATCCAATATTTGGATTTGCAATAAAGGTAACTGCAGAACCCAAAACCTCTTGACCGCCAAAGGAGGTTCTTCTTCCGGGAGAAACAATGGTCAAGAATTGGTTCCGGTTCACATTTTGATTACCCAACTGTCCCCAACCCCCAGTTAATTTAAGGGAACTAATGGCATCCACATTCCAAAAGGACTCATTGGAAATACGCCAGCCCGCGGAAAAGGCCGGGAAATAACCCCAACGATTCCCATCGGCAAAACGGGAAGAACCATCTGCCCTATACGTAAATGTAAATAGATAACGGTTGTCATACTGATAATTTAGCCGTGTAAAGACCGACTCTAGGCCATCGTCAAAAATATCACTCTGTACATTCCCGATATTGACGGTTGTTCCAGCATCGATAACACGTTGGTTCGCAGCCTCGCTACTAAAGTTATCCACCCTTACGGAAAAGCCGTCCCGCTTTGTGACCTGGGAGCTATAGCCCCCTAGGACTTCCACATTGTGCTTTTCGGCGAACAGTTTTTTGTAGGCGGCCGTGAATTCACTTACGATGGAGTATTGCTCAAAATACTGTCGGGTGAGTTCGTTATTGTTCCGTGTCCGGGTTTGATCGGTAATACGGATATTAAAGATATCCCTATCGAAAACGGTAAGGTCTAGACCAAAATTGGCCTTGAACTTTAGCCCCTTGAGCACTTCTACTTCACCATAGACGGAACCCAAAAGATTGTGCCTCGTAGTTAGATCGTCAACAGTATCCGCCGTAAAAATCGGGTTGTTGATGTCGCCCAATTGTCCATTCTCCTGGGAAGAGCCGTAGCTGCCGTCTTCATTGAAGACTGGAATGGAAGGGTGAAAGCGTAATGCGCTCCACAATATCCCAGTTTGCGCGGAAGTGGTATTCAACGCGTTGTCCCTACTGCTGGTTACCTGTAAGTTTTGTCCAATGGTAAGCCACTCTTTGGGCCTATGCGTGGAATTCAATCGGGCACTAGCCCGGTTAAAAAAGGAATTCTTGATCAGTCCTTGCTCATCATAATAGCCCATGGAAAAGGAATAGTTGGATTTTTCACCACCCCCACGGACGCCTACGTCCACGTTTTGGACAAGCCCGGTTTCCAAAAGCTCGTCTTGCCAGTCCGTACGTTGGATTTCACGTGTGGGATCTAACCAAAAAGGGTCTATTTCGGCCCCATCATTGGTGTATCGTTCCCGTTTTATCTCTGCCAAGGTGGGCGCATCCAATAGATCTAGCGTCTTTATGGCCGAGGAAAAACCGGTATAGGCATTGACCGAAAAGGTCAACCGTTCATTTACCTTTCCCTGCTTGGTAGTCACAATAACCACTCCGTTGGCCGCCCTTGTCCCATAAATAGCGGAGGCTGAGGCATCTTTAAGAACCTCAATGGATTCAATATCGTTGGGATTGACCGTTTCCAAGGTTCCCCCGGGAAAACCATCTATGATTATTAAGGGTTCCGAATTGTTTAGCGTACCCGTACCCCGTATGCGAATGTTGGCCTCGGCCCCTGGCGCACCACCGTTCCGAATAATCTGAACCCCTGCGGCTCGGCCTTGCAGTGCCAAATCCGAGGAGGCAACAGGCACATTTTCAAAATCCTCGCCGGAAACCTTGGAGATGGCCCCGGTAACGTCGCTCTTTTTTTGTGTACCATAGCCTACAACCACTATATCATCCAACTCGGTGGCATTGGTAGCCAATGCTATGGTAAGGGTAGTTTGTCCCGCAATGGCCACTTCCTCGGACTGAAATCCCAGATAGGAAACAATCAAGGTGGCATTGGCATCGGCAACACTGATGGAAAAGTTCCCATCAAAATCGGTCTGGGTACCGTTGGAGGTTCCCTGTTCAAGAATATTGGCACCGGCCAAGGGAATGCCCTCGGCATCCGTAACGGATCCGCTAACCTGATATTGAACGCTCTCTACCGGAGGTAGGCCCATTGCTTTTTCCACCTCTTTTTTGAACAACAGAATTTTTTTATCATCTATTTCGTAGGTGGTGGCAGTCTGGTCAAAAAGACTGTTGAGCACCTTTTGAATTCGTTGTCTGCGAACATCCA
>JBCCZF010000168.1:0-6345 GCA_039188035.1 Bacteroidota bacterium
AGAATAGACTAATCCAGAAGCGGGACACTTGACAAACGGCTTTACGCTCCCCAAACCAGGATACGGTTATGGATGGGCCCGTTTTTACGATATCTTGAAGCACCTTGATTAAGCTCATTTTATACAAATAACACCATATTCCCCTAAGTATCATGACTTATTTTTAAGGTGTACTGAATTTTTGGGTGTCCATATACCAGATCGTTCCCTGGTCGTTAATGAGCCTAATCCGGTAAAAATAGGCGGTATTTGGATTTAATCCTTGCAATTCATAACGGTTTGGACCTAAGGTTATGGGAATGCTCTTTTGGTTTTCCCAATGTTCTTCCTTGGTAAGGCCCTCTTTGGTGCCCCAGTATAATTTGGCGGTGGTGTTGGTTCCCAAATCTGTAACCTCCAAGTTGAGTATCACCGACCGAGATGTAATATCCGTAGTATTCCGATGTTCAAAAGTGGCGGGCATGGTATACAGCTCCTCCAGATAGGTTCCTTTAAGATAATAGGGTAACGGAGGTGGATTCTCAAGTTTCAGGGTCTTCTTCGGGCTGCCGGGTGCGGCCCATCCACCCATTTCCATAGCAAACTGGTTGCCCTTTATTTTCCAGTCCCTGGCACTAATGGTATTCTCACCTGTAGTTCCTACCATGGTATTAATAGGATGCCACTGTCCCAAGGTATCCCGCTGCCACCCGCGATATAGGGTCTCACAGACCTGGTGGCCACTCCTTTTTATATGGGCCCCACCGGGAACTTCAACGAAAGCCCCGGTGATTAGACCTTTGAGGGTGCCGGTCTTGTTGAACTTTTTGCCGCAGCCATAAAGTTTCCAATGCCCGTCATCCGGATCTAGGTAATAACTCCAATACGTATCGTAAACCTTTCCAGGTAGCATACGTACCGCCAAGGTCTGCACCGGGGTATCCGATCTTTCATAGGGATGTGGCCCACGGGGTTTTACCCCTGTCCCCTCATGTCCATAACTGCCAAAAACCAATCCCGGACCTACCGCAATTAAATGACTTTCTTGATAAAAGGGTAGTGCCTCTTCCTTGGCACCATAGGACCAAAGCGAAAAATTGTAACCGCTAAAGGATCGGGTGTTTTTGCTCCATGGAGATCCGGTATAGCCAAATGGGGTAGTAATGGGTTGATAAAAATCCATATGCTTGGTGCCAATCGTAAGCTCATGGACACTGATCTCCACTGGGGCATCATTGGCCGTGGCCCATCTACAATGGACGGCATTGGCCCTATAACGGCGCATGACGTTTTTGGCATTGTGGATTGTCGTTCCACTGATGCGCACCCGCTTAAGGTAGCCCACTTCATTACCGGGGTCGGTTAGTGATTTTAAGCGGAGCCCGATGACATGGAAACCTTTGGGAACCTTTTCAAAAATGGCATCATCCTGAGTAGCATAGGCGGTCTTGCCCCCGGTGTTTACCAATTGGATTTCGCGGGTCTCGCCCATCAAAATAACCTCCAGAACAGATCCGGCCTGTGAGGGAGACACCCCCATTTCGGGAGAGATACGGACTGTGCCAGCATTTTGGATATCCAGTCCAAATACAAGAGTATCCGTTAATTTCCTCCACTCATGGATATAATCGTAGTATTCGTTTTTGTTGTATATGTTGCCCGTTGTCCTGTCCCGTAGATGTGCTCTTAGAGTTCCCACGGGGGAAAAGAAACTTTCGTTGGGGGTAAGTATGAGCTCTCCTATTTGTTCAAGTTTGCTCTCTCTGGAATCCTCAATTTCACTTCCCAATAGATTAGCATTTTGTCCTCTTGAACAGGCACATAAAAACAGTATGCCCAAAACGAACCAGATGGAAAAGTACTTGGGCCAGTCGATATAAAAGTCCATTTAATTCTCTTTTAAGTGCCTATTCTAAATGGAACTGCCTATAGATAGCGGGTAGTCCAACTAAAATAGTTGTTCTACCAAAGCATCCCTCCTTGCAACCGTAAATAAAATGCCCAAAGCCATATGGCAATGGACATTTTGCGACTAACTCAAACAAAAACCTCAACGTTCAGCAAAAACCGAAATAGTTTCTGGAGATAATGCCCTATTGAAAATTCGGAAATCGTCCATATTTCCATTGAACACCCGACTATCGAACTGTGAGCCGACTTCAACGTCCGTTTCTCCGGCGTTTCCAGTATCTATTATCGAAGTTTCCAAAGAGGTGTCCGGCATTCCGTCTACGTAAAGAGTAAGAGTTGCCCCATCATAGCCATAGGCCACATGATGCCATTCGCCGTCATTCACGGTCATCGTACTGTTAAGTCCTCCTCCTTGAAATTCGGATCTGATGGTTCCATCTGCATTAACGGCAAATGTAGCCCGACTCCCTGTCCCGGAAGCCCCCCAATGGGCAATGGTTATCCTAGTATCCGTAGTTGTCCTAAGCCAAGCCATTATTGTACGCGGATTTGCACCGTTCACTCCGGTATATCCCGGGATGCTCAAGGCATTACCCGCGCCATCGAACAGGTAGGAGGCGCCACCAACGATACCTTCGCTATAATTTGCAACTCCCGCAGTAGTGGCATTGGGGATGCCCAAGACATTGGTATTGTCCAAATTGGCCTCGAACCCAAGATTTACCGTATTGGCGGTAAGCGAGGCCAAAGCCCCGATCTCTCCAGCGGTAAGTGCCACATCATAAATTCTAAAATCATCCATATTTCCAGTAAAGAACCTGGCCCCAAATTGAGCGCCAACCTCCACATTGGTCTCCCCGGCGTTACCGGTATCAATGATGGTAGTCTCCAAGGAGGTATCGGGGATACCATCTACATAGGTCGTTAAGGTTGTCCCATCATAAGTGTAGGCTACGTGATGCCATTCTCCATCATTTACGGGCATGGTACTATTTAAGCCTCCACCCTGAAACTCGGACCTAACGGTTCCATCTGTATTAACGGCAAATGTGGCACGACTTCCTGTACCAGAAGCCCCCCAATGGGCAATGGTGATACGACTGGTAGTTGTTGTCTTCACCCAGGTAGCGACCGTCCTAGGATTGTTTCCGTTTATTCCCGTGTATTCGGAAAGGTTTACCGCGTTGGACCCCGAAAAGTCATATGAGGCTTCCCCGACCAGGGCTTCCCCATAGCTTTCCGACCCTACCGAAACGCCTGCACCCCCGGCCGAACCTTCGTTTAAAAGCCCGTTCTCAAAATTCAATCGTACAGCGATTGCAGGGTCAAGAGGCTCCCCTACCCGTTCAACCGTAATAAAACCTTCCTTGATCACCTCTGCCGCTCCAAAGTCATTACGGACTTTTAAGGAAACCGTAAAAGTTCCGGCAATAGGGTACTCAATAGTTGGGCTTGCCTCAGTGCTCGTAGTGGGGTTTCCCCCATCGAACGACCAAGTGTACAAACTAGGACTATTCGTTGAAGTATCGGTAAAGGTTATGGTAGCATCCTGATCTATCGTGGTTTCCGAAGCAGTGAAATCGGGAACCGGTAGCTGGGCGGGATCTATATTGTTCTCGCGCAAATAACCATCATCGTTACGGGCACAAGAAATCAAACTCAAGGAAATAATGGAAGCCATAATGCCCATGTATGTAACGGTAAAACACTTTGTATTTTTCATATTCATTGTTTTGTGGAAAAGGTTACCATTGTGGGTTTTGCTCAAGGTTATCATTCAATGCCAACTCATCGCTGGGAAGCGGATACAGATAGTAGTAGTCGGGAAATGGCGGTGGAACGTTGGGAATCAATTGTACATAGCCTTCAGTTGCCCCATCTTGAATGGGCAAGGTAATGGTGTAATCGGATTGCGTAACCCATCGTCCCAACTTGACCTCGGTGGCATAATCCATTTTGCGCCATCTTCTAAGGTCATCGAGGCGTACTCCTTCGCCCATCATTTCAACGGCACGTTCCCTACGAATCTCCCATAATATGGGATCTATTCCGGAATCTCTTGTTGGATCCCAATCCGGTGTAATGTCGGCAATTACCAAGGGGGCCACTCCTCCCCTTGCCCTGAGCCTACTGATGGTCTGGTCTGCCACGGCCTGATCAAAAAGCCCCCTTTCAAATTTGGCCTCGGCATTGATCAGCAAAATTTCGCCCATCCTAAAAATGGGATCGTCGTTGACATCGGCCGAAGAAACCCGCTCGTTCAAATTGTTCCACACTTTCCAAAAGCGGTAGCCGTTACCGGTCTGGGTAGGGGTAAGCTGTTCAAAATTCGGAACTCCTCCAGTTACCCGCATAGACCAGTTGCGGTCGGGCAATTCATGATATGGAAAACCCCCACTTATGCCTTCCATTACGGGAAAATACTCTTCATCGGCAGGATTCCCCGTGGATGTCCAAGTCTGCCCGCCATCGCCGTTAACACGATAGGGTGGGGGACTTATGACCAGTAGACGATCATCACGATCCCTGAATTCCGCATAAAAATCGCGATCCCCCTGGAACTGATCATTGGATGGGTTGGTGACCGGGATTCCATTTTTGGTCAAAAACTTATCAATTCCCTTTCGGGTAATATCATACTTGTTGTTTGTGGAACGCGTATTGGTAGAAACCCAATGGGTCAACTGATCCACTACAAAATGCTTGTAAAGAATGATTCCCTGTCTTTCTCCCAAATCCCCACTATTGAACACTTGATCGTAATTGGAATGAAGGTTGGGAAAGGCGGCGATCAAAGCATCGGATTCCTCGATAGCAGCGTCAAAGAACTTTTCAGAATCGCCCAGACCATGATACTTGCGCCAACTTCCTTCAAATAATCCAAACCGGGAAAGTAAGGCCCTGGCCACATTGGAGTTTACTGTATTGGGACCGTCCCCCTCCGGTTTTATGATGGCCACCGCCTCCTGTAAGTCGCGCAATATATTATTCGCCACCAGGTCACGGCTATCACGGGGGGCATACAGCACATCTGTATCCGTATCCGTTACTTCATTTTCCAACCAGGTTACCCCGCCATAGGTTCGCAGCAGATCAAAAAACTCATGTGCCCTGAAAAAGAGGCCTATACCCCTCCAATGGGCCCGATCGGCCTCGCTCAATTCGGCACCATCCAATCGATCGAGCATAATGTTCACCTTGCGGATGTTTTCGTAGGATTGTCCGTAGACCGTATTCGCACTATTGGCAGGGACATCAAAGGTCTGGTTAATATAATTGGGGTTAACACTGCTACCCCCATTTTGCATCAGATCCGCAGAAAGATCTCGGGTCGCCTTCCATGAGGTGCTGCGGCCATAGGTGTCAAAAAATCCATAAAAACTCCAGGCGTAAGTCCGTATATTATTGTACGTACTAAAAATAGTTGCTTCGGACAACTCGTCTTGCGGGGTCAAATCTAACTCGTCTTCACAGGAAAACATCAATATAATTGGTAAAATCAATAGCACTAATAAAGTATATGTTCGCTTTTTCATGTTCCAAATATTTAAAATGATACATTTAATCCGACCGAATACTGGGCCATTATCGGATATCTCGTTGCTACGTTGGTCAAACCTTGATCAGGATCCAACCCGCGCTGAAGTTTATCGAAGGTATATAGGTTATTACCTGCTACAAAAACCCGTAGCTTATCAATACCTAGGCGATCCAATACGATTCGGTTCAAAGAGTAGCCGAAAGTTATATTTTGGATTCTCAAATAGGATTCGTCACTTAAATATTTGGTCTGTACCCAACGGCTACGGCCATAGTTACTATCAATGTTTCCTGCGCTGGCGTCCCCGTAAACCCTGGGGTAAAAGGCATCTTGATTATCTGGGGTCCAGTAGTCCAGCTGGTTGGCATAAATATGGTCAAAAGTTGAAGGAAACGGGAAGATAACATCCAGATCCGGACCTGTACCACGCCAACGATCTCTTTTACCTACGCCCGTGAGCGCGAACGAAAAATCAAATCCCTTATAGTTCATAAAACCATTGACCCCAAACTGATACCTTCGCGTTGTATTGCCAATACGCCTACGATCTCCGGGATCGTCCACCGTGTTGTTCCCATCATTTATTATACCGTCGTTATTGAGATCTCTATACTTCACGTCACCGGGATATGGGACGGGTGCATTTTCTATCTGCACGACTCCTTCTCTTAACTGACGCCCGGAACCGGAAAGGTCTGCGTTAAGCGTGCCCTCTACAAAGTCATCGGCCGTATAAAACCCGTCAGTCTCATATCCCCAGATCTCACCTATTTGATGCCCAACATAAAACTCCCCAATCAGCTTTTCCGCTACGTCAAAACGGGTTATCTCGGATTGGTTGTCAAAGACATTTACATTGAGGCCATAACTAAAATCCCCCATAACATCGTTCCAACCCAGGCTCACTTCCCAAC
>JBCCZF010000169.1:0-6305 GCA_039188035.1 Bacteroidota bacterium
ACCTCAACAAGGTGGAGAAAAAGGGCCGGACCCGGGAAGAATTGCACGCAGTGATTAAATGGCTCACCGGTTTTGAAGACGGGGAGCTACAAGGGCTTATCGATGAAAAAGTAACCTTTAAAACCTTTTTTGAAAGGGCCCGTTTAAACCCCTGTGCACATCTCATAAAAGGGGTAATCTGCGGATACCGTATCGAGGACATTGAAACCCCCTTGACGAAACAAGCGCGCTATCTGGACAAGTTGGTGGACGAGCTGGCCAAGGGCAAGAAGATGGAAAAGATTTTGCGAAAACCCTAGATGAAGAATTTCCTCCAAAGAAAGGAACCCATAATCTACTTTTAGTTTTAAAATAGGGCAAACCAAATACAGGCAGGAGTACGGTAACGGGCATCCAATAATTCGGGCAAGGCGCACGCAACGTTCTTGGAAAAATCCCATCTATCAAAAAATCCCCCGAGATGAAAAAGATAGTATTTCTTTCCTTATTTGGTCTGGCCCTGTGCAGC
This sequence comes from Bacteroidota bacterium, assembly GCA_039188035.1. Taxonomy (GTDB): domain Bacteria; phylum Bacteroidota; class Bacteroidia; order Flavobacteriales; family Flavobacteriaceae; genus Ulvibacterium. The sequence goes on from JBCCZF010000169.1 coordinate 509, forward strand.
TGTTCCGATGATGATGATGGCACAAGCATGGGTAATTGCGATTTGGGAACCGTGATCAGTGAATCCCGCTTTAATGATGCCCCTTCCGATGCGTTGACTATCAACACCCTTTCGGTTGAAGGTGATTGCCTGATGATCAATTTCAGTGCTGGCGGTTGTGACGGGAGTTCATGGGAAATTGTATTGATTGATTCCGGAGCAATCCTGGAGTCAGATCCGCCTCAAAGAAACCTTAGGCTTTCCTTAAACAATGAGGAGCTCTGTGCGGCCATTGTACAGAGGGAGCTCACCTTTGATATTTCAAACCTTCGGGTAGAGGGCAATCAGGTAAGGCTAAACCTTGTCAATTCAGAAGATTCCGTCTTATATTCCTATTAATGATGCGAATAGGCCCTGGCTAAAGATCAAAACCTTGCAATTCATAGGGTTTTTTTTAAGTACCATGAATCTTGGGTGATTTGTTCTTGGTCGATTGGATTTCGCCAAGCATTTAAAAAAATAGCAATCATGGTATTCAAAAAACACTTTGGCTATCGTTTTCTAGGTAGTGTACTACTGGGTATAATGGCCTGTAGTGATGAGCCCAATAACGAAATACCGCCTGAAACCCCGGTTTTTCCTCCGTTTACGGCCACAACCTTTTTAGATTCCGATATTTTAACCGAATCCGACCCCACCGTATTTACGGGACTTTCCTATATCGGGCAGGCCTTGCGGACCATGTTCGACCGAAGGGTAAACGATTGGGTAACGCTTGAACCTTTTCTTTTTAATGCCGGTTACCAGGATGGACTATCGATAGAGGTTCAGGTAAACCCGGAATTTCTCGATGTGGATACGGCAGAGGTTTTGGCCCAAAAGTATGCACGTGCCATAGGCCAATTGCCGCGGGCACTTCGTCGCGATATCGAAACGGTTTGGATTCACCAGGGGACTGAGCTTTTCGGCGGAGGGAACAACAATATTCTTATCCATACCGGACAGGCATCACTTTATGAGGACGAGGGAATACTTGAGGAAATCCTGGTCCATGAGGCCGCCCATACTTCATTGGACGCAGATCATGCAGGCACCTCGGGTTGGTTGTCGGCCCAAGAGGCCGATGGCAATTTTATATCTACCTATGCCAAGGACAACCCAACGCGAGAGGATATGGCCGAAACCTTTCTAATGTATTTAGCGGTTCGATTTCTCCCGGAACGTATTGATACCTCCTTACAGGATATCGTCCTGAATACCATACCCAATAGAATGGCCTATTTGGATCGTCAGGATTTTAGTATGTACCCCATTGAGTAACCGCCAGAGTACTTGTAGAACCTTTGCGAAATACCGGATACCGGCGGGGTTTTTCAAAGATTTCCGAAAAAGAGCCCCTACAAGAACCACGAATGGATATAAGCTAGGCAAACCATGGAATGTAATCCAGTCAAAAACCTCAAAACCCTGCGGCCTGTCCGTCCTTTCTGCTTTCGGAGGCTCCATGGTATACCCGGTTTTCGGCATCCCATAAAATGGCCTGATACCCGCCATAGGCCCCTCGGGTAAACCCAACGGAATGTCCCTTGTCCATAAGTCCGCGAACGGTGGAATAGGGAATGCCAGACTCCACCCGTACCTGGCCGCGTCCCTCCGGGGTTTCGCCGGTGGGACTGTTGCCCCCGCTATGGTCCCAGCGTGGGGCATCGCCCGCTTCCTGGAGGTTCATCCCAAAATCGACCAGGTTCATTACAATCTGGGTATGCCCTTGGGGCTGGAAATCGCCCCCCATCACCCCAAAACTTACCCAAGGTTGGCCGTCTTTTGTAATAAAGGCCGGGATTATGGTATGAAAAGGTCGTTTGCCCGGTGCATAGGTATTGGCCTGCCCGGGAACAAGGCTAAAGAGTTCCCCCCGATCTTGAAGCATAAAACCCAATTTTGGGGGTACCATCCCAGAACCCATGCCCCTGTAGTTGCTTTGGATCAAGGAGACCATGGTCCCCTCCTTGTCCGCCACGGTCATATAAATGGTTTCCCCGGCACTGATCTCCCCGGCGGCATAGGTTCCAGCGCGATCCGTGATTTGGGCCCTGCGCTTTTGGGCATAGGCATCGGAGAGCAGTTCCTCAAGGGGCACCTCGAAAAAATCCATATCGGCATAATATTGGGCACGGTCTTCAAAGGCCAGTTTTTTGGCCTCGGTAAAAAGGTGCAAGTGTTCCGGGCCGCCAAATTCGATTTTGGAAAAATCATACCCTTCCAAAATCTGCAGCATTTGCAAGGCGGCAATACCTTGCCCGTTGGGCGGGAGCTCCCAAACATCATAGCCCCGGTAGTTGATGGAAACGGGTTCTACCCACTCCGATCGATGTTGTGCCAAATCGTTTTGGGACAGAAAACCACCTTGTCCCTGTACAAAATCCGCTATGGTCTTGGCGATGGGCCCCTCGTAAAAAGCATCCCGGCCGCCCTCCGCAATTTTTCGGTAGGTCTGGGCCAAATAAGGGTTTTTGTAGATTTCCCCTTCTTGGGGCAGTTTCCCGTTATTTTGGTCCATATAGGTGGCCTTGATATTGGGAAACCCTTGGGATTCATAGTAGGGAATGGAGCGTTGCATGTACCAGGCGATAAGCTCGGTCAACGGAAAACCCTTTTCCGCATAGGAAATGGCCGGGGCCAAAAGCTCCGTTATGGGTCGAGAGCCAAATTTTTCGTGAAGGGCAAACCAACCGTCCACCGCCCCGGGAACACTTACCGGCAAAGGCCCAAGGGCCGGTATTTTTTCCATGTCCTTATCCTGAAAGTACTTTAAGTTTAATTTTTTGGGCGAGCGTCCGCTGGCATTGAGCCCGTAGAGCTTTTGGGTCTTCCCGTCCCAGACGATGGCAAAGAGATCCCCGCCAACACCGCAGCCCGTAGGTTCCATAAGCCCCAGGGCCGCATTGGCCGCAATAGCGGCATCAATGGCATTGCCACCCTTTTTTAGGATATCCAGCCCTACTTGCGTGGCCAGCGGCTGACTCGTGGCCACCATGCCGTTTTGGGCCAGGACCTCGGAACGTGTGGTAAAAGAGGCCCCGGTTATCCGATCTTGGGCATAACCATTGGTGAGTATAACAAGAAGAAGATTAATGGGAAAAAAGCGCATGGATACAGTTTTAGGTTGGAACCCGGAATGAATTCTTGGTTAAAAATAGGGAAAAGGCACCAATCCTTAGAACAAATGGAATCCCCCACCGGCCCCTTATAGAAAACTTCATTGGGTTCCCCGTGCAATCCCTTTTTTCAACCGAAAAACCACCGGTTCCAAAAAGGGGCAAATACCCCTTTTGAATCCTTTTTTGCCCCATTTTACTGTAAGATAAAATCGGAAAGTCATTGATTTAAAAGATGTTATGGGAAGTTCGGTTTCCCAACAGGTTTTTTGGATTGGATTTATAGGCTACATTGCCCTTGAATTTTTAAAACAACGCCTTATGGAAGCATTATTTGATGAAAAGGTATTTCGCAAGATTCAGTACGGTTTGATCATGGCCATGGCCGGGATAGGCCTACTTTTGATATGGGCCAGCGTATGAGGGGAAGAAAATCGCCCCTGTAAAGAAATCTACGTATATTTAAGAGAACGGCTTCCCCGTGCCGGACGGCATTCAACACCCCCCATTTGTAAACAACCTAGTAATTAACCACAAAGACACCACTTATGAACGAAAGCAACAGAAACTATCGAATAGCCATCGGGATACTGGTCCTGATTATCCTTACCCTCTTGATCAATAACTGCAATGATGTGGGGTCCCAGGAAAAGGTAAGGAAACCTTCCCAGACCATTAGTAGGGAGAAGGCAAGAGTCCTGCAAAAGGAATTTGTCCGTACCCGGAGCGGGATATTAAACAAGGCCCTGGGCTTTGAGGACACCCGGGATTTTTGGTTTTCCCTGGACACCTTGGAACAGTACATCAGTTATGTCCGCCAGGAGAGCAAGACGAGGGGTTTGGAAGATTTGGGCATCCGTATTTACTATGCGGCCTACCCCAAGGACGGTAAGGGCCAATGGCCAGATCCCGGTTTCTCCACGGTAGTCCTGGTGCCCACCCATGGAAAACCCAGTATTGGGAACGGCTTTTTCCCTATGCCGCCTATTCAAGACGATACCGAGGATTTGGAAGCGTTGAATTATGGTAATGGTGGTCATCCACCTAATTAGTACCCTGTACTAACTTGTAGGGTAGCATGCCAATATACTATTACTTGTTTTTTGCAATAACGGTTATTGAGTTTTTCGTTTCCTTCATGGCTACCGTCCATCTTGGGAAGTATAAGAATTCAACAGAGTATTATTTTTTCCATTTTTTATGGTTTACCTTTTTTATGGAACTCGTTGCGGGGATATTGGGCAATGTCTTTGAAATTAATACGAAGTGGATTTACAACATTTACATGCTGATTAGTTTTTCGTTTTACTTCCATTGGTATCGTTCCATTTTGAAGCGAAAGGAATTTAGAAATACCGTTCTGGTCTTCATAATTCTGTTCGTTTGTACATCTTTATGGAATTTTGCCTTTCAGGATTGGAACTATTATCACAAATACACGTTTGTAACCGGGGCTTTGTTCACCATGGTATGCACCCTATTCCATTTTGGACAGCTTTTGGGTAGCGATGAGGTTTTGGATATTAGGCGTAATTTAAGTTTTTGGATATCCACGGGGCTCTTGCTCTTTAATATGGGTATGGTGCCGCTAATGCTGCTTTCCAGGAATTTGAACTTTAGTGAGCTGCATTATTTTGTCCTTATCGTTACCCTAAACCTTATTCTTTACGGCTGTTATAGCATCGGATTTCTATGGACCAGGGAGAAGTACAATCGTTATTGATCGTTTTTACGGGAATTGCCTTAAGTCTGGCGATAACCGTGGTCACGCTTTTTATTCTTTTTCAAAGAAGGAAAAATCGGCTGTTACAGCAGCGCAACCGGGAAAGGGAGGCCTTTGAGCGGGAGCTTTCCGAAACCCAGATAGAGATCCGCGAAGAGACGTTGCGCCATATCAGCTGGGAGTTACATGATAACATTGGGCAATTGGTCACCTTGGCCAAGATTCAGGTGCAATTGCACGAGGACCAGAATGCCCAACTCAAGGAGGCCTCAAATACCATTGGCAGGGCCATCCAGGAATTACGGGCCCTTTCCAAACTCATTAACCCGGAGGCCCTAAAAAACCTTTCCCTCCCGGAGGCCGTACAGATGGAAATGGACCGGTTTAACCGCATGCGGTTTTTGGAGGCGTCCCTCGTCGTAAAAGGGAAGCCCCGACCCCTAGGAAACAAGGAAGAGATTATTATGTTCCGTATCCTCCAGGAGTTCTTCTCCAATACCACCAAACATTCCAAGGCCTCATCGCTGGGCGTTCAATTGGTCTATTCCCAAAGGGATTTGACCATTCGGGCCAAGGACAATGGGGTGGGCTTTTTGCCGGAGGATGGGGAACATTCCGGAATCGGCCTAACGAATATGCGCAACCGGGCCAAATTGATCGGTGCCCAACTGGAGATTACCTCGGAAAAAAAACAGGGGACCCAACTTAAAATGCAGTATAATTTTGTAGATTGATGCGCCAAAAGGGAAGTTTTTTGGCCCCGAAACCCAAATGGGGCCGTTTCTTTCTTGAATGCATTGAGGATGACCTACTCCGTTGCCATTGTGGACGACCATACGCTGCTTTCCCAGGCCGTTGCCGGACTGGTAGATGGTTTTGGGAAGTTCAAGGTACTCTACAGCTGTAAGAACGGTCAAGAACTATTGGCCCGTTTTGC
>JBCCZF010000170.1:0-6266 GCA_039188035.1 Bacteroidota bacterium
CTCGGATGATTTGGAGTTTAGGGCCACCCATAAGATTATTAAGGTTTTAAAGGGAATTGGCGAGATTACGGTCCGTTCTTCGCTTACGGACTATACTTTTTTAACCTCGGATACCGTGCTTGCCCAACAAGCCCGGTTATTGGATGAGGTCAATGCCAATCAGGACATCTTTTATACCTCATCCCGGGGGGTAAACGAAATCAATATTGTAATTAGCAACAGTATGGATGGTACGGTGGAAGAGCTTTTTCAGTACGAGAAGTGTACCCAAAAAGCAGAAAACCTATCGTCCATTACGGTAAAGCTTCCTGCGGAAAACGTTTCCGTACCTGGAATCTATTATTTTATCTTCCAGCGTCTGGCTTGGGAAGGTATTGTACTTTACGAGGTTATTTCCACCACCAATGAATTCACAATTTTGGTGGACGACGAGCAGGTCGATGTGGCCTTTAGAACCATCAAAAACTTGAAGATGTTATAGGTGGGGTACGGATTGAAGATCTCTAGGTCCCTTCCAAAAATTTGAGCACTTCCCCGCCATTTTCCGGTTTTGCAACGATATGTTTGTCCCTGTCCAGGATAAAATAGGAGGGTGTCCTTTGGATATTGTAGGTTTTTGCATATTCGTTTTCCCATTTGCCCAGGGCCAGGACATGTTCAAAGCCGCCCATTTTGGCCGATTCCGATTGCCACAAATTTTCTTCATCCTCAAGTCCAACGGCCAGCACTTTCAAATTCTGCCGGTCCTTCAATTTTTCATGGAGTTGTGGCAATTCTTGTAAGCAATGCGAGCAAGTGCTGCTCCAGAACACCAAAACGTAATGATCTGCGCCATGGAAGTCGCTCAATTTCTTGGGCAGATTGTCCTCGTCCCAACGTATTTCCGGGGCCAGGGCGCCCAATTGTAATTGATTAAAGGCGTGGATTTCCTCTATTTTACCTGTATTTCCCGTAATCTTGGACAAGGGTTTTAAGTAGGTTTCATACAGCGTCCCCGCTACCAAATCATAGTCCAAGGAAATGGCTTGTTTCCAAAGGGTATAATAGGTCTGAAATTGGTATTTAGGGGACACACCAGCCATTTGTGTATTGAGTTCAAGGAGGTTCCCTTGGATTGCCTTCTGGGTTTCAAGGGCATCCAATTCCTTGGGCGGCAAGGCGGTGAAAACGTAGTTTGTTACCTTATGGGTAAGGAATCCAGAGGCCTGCAAAACCGGATTCTTAAGATCAAGTGCCTTGAAATAGGCACTTTTTTTATTGTTGATATAATCAAATACGGATTCGCTCGGTGTGGGTATATAGGGACTATTGGCCTTAACGAAGTGTTGTGTTAGAAGTCCTTGGGATTCCTTTTCGTAATCGACTTGTACGCTTTGGAGCTCTTGGAGTATCTTCTCCAGGTCCGTTGTATTCCCTTGTTGACTCGAATACCATTGCACCAGACGATTTTCCAATTGATAGATAGCTTCGAAATATGCGTTAAAAACACGATTTTCCGTTGAATTCAGAAAATGAACGCCCTCCTGCTCATGGAACCCCAATTGTATTTCCTCTTCCTCGTTTACGATTACATCAAAGTAGTATTCTTCCTGGGGTAGGGCATAGACAAGGCGATAGACACCGGGAGCGGAGCCTTCGGGCAGCTTTAGGGTGAATTTTCCATGTATAATATTGGTATGGGCCACATAGTTCTGTTGGCCCGGTTCCAGATAGTTGGCAATGATCCAGGTGTAGTCCTCTGGCGGCGAAAAGGTTCCGGAAATGGTATACTGTCCGCTTAGGGGTAACGAACTTGCTAAAAAAAACAGGAAAATGATTTGCTTCATAGCGGTGTGGGGTTCTTATATGCCTTTGGGCAGATGCAAAAAAGTAGAATGGACCATATTACACGGTCCAGCCTTCCCTATAGGTCCTTCCAACAAACTGGTTGGCCTCCTCCAAATTGGTAATGCGCATATTTTCCCCGTCCCATAACAGCTTTTTGCGGGCAAAGAATTCCTTTTTCCCTTCCGTGTTTTCACGCTGTAGCATATAGCTTCGAATGGCGAGGTTGCCCATAAGCACAGTCTCCGTCATGGGCCCCGCATAATCAAACGAAGAGGTAAGGGCCTGGTGTTCGGGACTGTTAAACCCGGCCTTACAGGCATCTACCCATTTGCGTTGGTGTCCGTATTCCGGCTCCGGGTTGTCCTCTACTTCGGGGCCAAATTCGGTGATACCGTCGTTTAGATAAAGCTTTGGTGTCAATGGGGAACTGTCGTTGATATTGGTGGAAATAATTCCTTTCTCGCCGATCATCAACACACCATTCCTGCTTCCGGGACCTCCGATATCCGAATTGGCGGGGATAATGTCCGGGTGCGAGGGGCGTATACCACCATCGCTCCAAGTCATTTCCAAGGGGGTTTTGTTTTTGTCGGTTGCACCAAAATGAAGTGTAATGAAGGAAGAGGGGGGGCAGCCTTCGGGATGGTAATCCGCGTTCCACATTTGGGTATATATAGAGGCAACACTGCATTCCGCGTCGGTTGGATACTTAAGCCCTAAAGTCCTAAAAGGGATATCGATCAGGTGGCAGCCCACGTCACCCAGGGCTCCGGTGCCGTAGTCCCACCAGCCTCGCCAATTAAAGGGATGTAGTTTTGGGGTGTAGGGCTTTTCCGGGGCGGGCCCTAACCAGAGGTTCCAATACAGATCTTCCGGTTTTTGGTCCGGCTGGGGTTCTGGCATGGCATACCCCTGGGGCCATACGGGCCGGTTGGTCCATATCTGTACTTTGGTAATGGGCCCAATAACTTCCGTATCCACCCATTTTTGCACCATATTCAACAGCGGATTGGAGCCTCCCTGATTTCCCATTTGACTCACAATTTTGTTGTCCCGGGCCATTTGGGTAAGTATCCTGGCTTCCCGGATATTATGGGTCAATGGTTTTTGTACATACACATGTTTGCCGCGTTCCATGGCATAGGCCGCGGCAGGGCCATGGACATGGTCCGGGGTGGAGATGGTAACGGCGTCTATTCCTTTTACCTTGTCCAGCATTCTGCGATAATCATTGAATCGTTTGGCCTTTGGAAATGCCTCTACGGAGGCTTTGGCCGAGCCGGAGAAATCCACATCGCATAGGGCCACTACTCTTTCCCGGCCCTGGACCGAGGCATTCCTAATATCACTGCGACCCTTTCCCCCGGCACCTATGGCCGCTAAATGTAAGCGATCGCTAGGGGCCAGATAACCGGGGCCTCCCAGCACATGCCTAGGTACTATAAATACAGAGGAGGCCAGGGCACTTTTTTTGATAAAGGATCTTCGGGTAGTCTTTTTTGTGGATCGCATACAAGTGCGTTTTTACTATTTTCTTTCTAATCCCTCGAATATAAGACAAACCATGCGAAGAAACTAGTTTGGACTGATGGGAAAGCGTCAATACCGGTAATAATAGGGGCGGTGACTCCTGTTTTTGTACTATCTGGCCTTTTTTAACACCCCTAGGGAAGAAAAGATGGTATGAAGTAACTCTTTTTCCTTAGTATGTATAAAACCGTCCGAAAGGGCCACATTTTCCAAGATTTCTGCCAATAATCTTCTTTTTTCGAAAGTCATATCCCGCAAAAGAACCATACTTTGATCCATTTCCATATTTCGGGCCTGTAGGATAAAGTTACTGTCGAAATCCATGGTTTTCATGAGTTTGCCCAGATAGGTTATTTCTCCTTGGTGCACTACCTCATCCGCATGGATGGTAGCATAAATAACGTTTACCACGGCCAGTTTTTCGGCCAAGGTAAACTTGGAATGTGTTGCTTTCATCTGTTCCCCAATAGATTTAAGACGGGGGTAATATAGGCAATTTTCGGGAGTGGGAAAGAAATTGTAGGAGGTTGCTCGAGGCTAGGGCCTTATTTGGAAATTCATCGGGGATCCATTCGCGCCGAAGTGGCACGATGTACAGATACCTAATGGTTTCTCAGGGATTGGAAAGCTCTTGCACCCTAGTTTTTTTTAACGGTGAAATAACGTTCAGGGCATCGTCCAAGGACTGGATGCCCTCCGCCACCAGGAGTAGCCGTAGTCCGTTCCGGGTCTGCTTTTCTTTAAGTGTAATTTTTTTTGGGTTGGCCTGTACATACTGCAGCACCCGGGTAAATGAAGGGCTCTGAAAGAATGTGGATTGTTGGTCCGCTATAAAATACCCAATGAACCTACCTTTTTTCATGACCACTTTTTCCAGGCCAATGGCATTGGCGATCCACTTTAAACGAACGGAGTTCAAAAGATCCAGGGCGGGATCCGGTAGAGCGCCAAAACGATCGATCAACTGGGCCTCAAAATGTTTTAGGCCTTCTTCGTCCATCACCTGGTTAAGCCGCGTATACAGTGTTAGCCGTTCCATAACGTCGTTGATATAGTCGTCCGGGAACAGTAGTTGAAAGTCCGTATCGATCTGGGTTTCCTTCACGAAAACCTTTTCCTGGGCACCTTCTACTTCTTCGTAAAGTTCCTTAAACTCGTTTTCCTTGAGTTCCTCAATAGCCTCCGCCAATATTTTTTGATAGGTCTCAAACCCGATTTCATTTATAAATCCACTCTGTTCGCCGCCCAGTAGGTCCCCTGCGCCCCGTATCTCCAAATCTTTCATGGCAATGTTAAAGCCACTGCCCAGTTCCGTAAACTGTTCCAAGGCCTGGATGCGCTTTCGGGCATCAGGTGTCATTGCATCATAGGGTGGGGTAATAAAATAACAAAAGGCCTTTTTGTTGCTACGTCCTACACGGCCCCGCATCTGATGTAGGTCACTTAACCCAAAATTGTTGGCATTGTTGATAAAGATGGTATTGGCATTGGTCACATCCAACCCACTTTCCACAATAGTAGTGGAGACCAGTACATCAAAGGCACCATTGATAAAGGAGAGCATTAGGGCCTCCAGCTTTTTGCCTTCCATTTGCCCATGGCCTATGCCGATTTTTGCATCGGGAACCAAGCGCTGCAAGAGGCCCGCCACCTCTTTGATGTTTTCAATTCTATTGTGGATAAAGAAAACTTGTCCGCCCCGTTGTATTTCATAGGAAATGGCATCCCGAATGGTTTCTTCGCCAAAACGGATTACCTGACTTTCTATGGGGTATCTATTTGGCGGTGGAGTGTTGATTACGGAAAGGTCCCGTGCCGCCATGAGACTAAATTGTAGGGTGCGGGGTATGGGTGTTGCCGTAAGGGTAAGCACATCCACGTTTTCCTTGATCGATTTAAGTTTATCCTTGACCGAGACCCCGAATTTCTGTTCCTCGTCCACAATGAGGAGCCCTAAGTCTTTAAAGACCACGTTTTTGTTTACCAGCTGATGTGTTCCTATGATGATATCGATTTTCCCGGATTCCAGTTTCTCCAGGATTTGACGCCTTTCCCTGGCCGAACGAAAGCGATTGAGGTAGTCCACGGTTACGGGCATTTCCATTAGTCTTTCGTTAAAGGTTCGGTTGTGCTGGAAGGCCAAGAGGGTAGTGGGCACCAGAACAGCGACCTGTTTGCCATTGTCTACGGCCTTAAAGGCCGCCCGAATTGCTACTTCGGTCTTTCCAAAGCCTACATCCCCACAAATAAGACGATCCATGGGGCGTTCGCTCTCCATATCGCGTTTTACATCCGCCGTGGCCGTACCCTGGTCCGGGGTATCCTCGTAAAGGAAAGAAGCCTCGAGTTCGGTTTGCAGATAACTGTCCGGTCCATATTGGAATCCTTTTTCCAAGCGGCGTTTGGCATATACCTTGATCAGGTCAAAGGCAATTTTCTTGACGCGGGACTTTGTTTTTTGCTTTAGTTTTTTCCAAGCGGCGGATCCCAGTTTGTAGATTTTAGGAACGGCACCGTCCTTCCCATTGAATTTGGATATCTTATGAAGGGAATGGATGCTTACATAGAGAATATCCCGATCTCCGTACACGAGTTTAATGGCCTCCTGCTTTTTCCCTTCTACCTCAATTTTCTGAAGTCCTCCAAATTTTCCGATACCATGGTCAATATGGGTAACGTAGTCCCCTATCTCCAGTTTGTTGAGTTCCTTAAGGGTTATGGCCTGTTTTTTGGCATAGCCATTTTTAAGGTGGAACTTATGATACCGCTCAAAGATTTGATGGTCCGTATAGCAGACCAGTTTCAGGTCCTCGTCCACAAAACCTTGATAGAGCGGAAACATCACGGTCCGGTAATGCACGTCCTGATTGCCCACATCCTCGTCCTGGTTGGCCGTGGCCTCAAAAATA
>JBCCZF010000171.1:0-6234 GCA_039188035.1 Bacteroidota bacterium
ATGTGTGGGTAAGGCCCCTTGGACGCCAAAATCCTCTGGAGTAGCTACCAGGCCTTTTCCAAACAACATTTGCCAATATCGATTGGGGTTGTCACAATGGATTTTTGCCGAGGACAATCCATTGACGGCCCGGGTAACCGTAAATCGGTATTGGCAAATGTTGTTTGGAAAAGGCCTGGTAGCTACTCCAGAGGATTTTGGCGTCCAAGGGGCCTTACCCACACATCCTGAGCTATTGGACTGGCTGGCGGTCACCTTTATGGAAAGCGGTTGGGATGTAAAGGCTTTAGTAAAGATTATGGTAATGTCCCATACCTACAGGCAATCCTCGCAGGTATCCTCGGAAATGCGGGAAAAAGATCCCGGTAATCGCTATCTAGCCCGGGCCAATAGTTATCGTTTGCCTGCAGAAATGATCCGCGATAATGCCTTGGCAGCGAGTGGTCTTCTGGTTCAACATGTAGGCGGAATGAGTGTTAAGCCCTATCAGCCCAAAGGACTATGGATAGAGAAGAACAGTTTTTCCCATATTCTCTTGAATTACAAAGAGTCCCAAGGGGATAGCCTATACCGGAGAGGCTTGTATACCTTTATAAGGCGCACAGCGCCACATCCGGCCATGACCGCCTTTGATGCGCCATCGCGGGAAGTTTGTACGGTAAAGCGGGAAAGTACCAATACTCCCTTACAGGCCCTTGTCCTGATGAACGATGTACAATTTGTGGAAGCCTCCAAAGTTCTTGCCGCTAGGATGCAGGAGGAGGGTGGATCTTCCCTGGAACACCAAATCGCACACGGTTTCCGTTTAGCGTTAAGTCGACTTCCCAAAAAAGAGGAGATTGCCGTACTTACCGACCTTTTCAACAAACAAGAGGGCCGTTTTAAGTCCAATCCCACGGAGGCTACCCGGCTTTTGGGCATGGGGCAAAAGGAATTGGACAACTCTTTGGACAAGGTTAGGACAGCTGCCCTTACCATGGTAGCCAATACCATACTAAACCATGACGAAACCTATATGAAACGATAAGAGGCAACGAAAAAATACGCATTGAGTAAAAAACAGAGACATGTGCACCCATAATCAAAATACGAATTATACAAGAAGGGATTTCCTTACTAAGACTACCTTGGGCATGGGTGCCCTTTCCATGGCTTCCATGTTAGATCCCGTGGGCGTTCTGGCAAAGGGTAGGGCGCCACTGGACCTTCCTTTGGAACAAGGAGGCATTTTAGGTAAGCCGCATTTTCCCCCAAAGGTAAAACGGGTTATCTATCTCTTTCAAAGCGGGGCTCCATCACAATTGGACCTCTTTGACTATAAGCCCCTATTGAACAAAATGAACGGACAAGATCTGCCAGAGAGCGTTCAACAGGGACAACGTCTCACAGGAATGTCCGCAGGACAGGCTTCCCTACCCATAGCTGGCAGCATTTTCAATTTTGCGCAACATGGGGAAAGTGGGGCCTGGATGAGCGATCTTATGCCCCATACCTCTAAAATTGTGGATGACCTATGCTTTATCAAGTCCATGTACACTGAGGCCATTAACCATGATCCCGCCGTTACTTTTTTACAGACTGGGTCACAATTGCCAGGGCGACCCTCCATAGGGTCCTGGGTAAGTTATGGACTGGGGACGGACAACAAAAATCTTCCGGAATTTGTAGTTCTGGTTACCAAGGATAAATATGGGCAACCCCTGTACTCCAGGCTTTGGGGAAATGGATTTCTCCCTTCCCAACATCAAGGGGTACAATTTAGGGCCGGGAAGGATCCTGTTCTCTACTTGACCAATCCTCCGGGAATAGATGGGGAAAGCAGGCGGGAACAGTTGGATCATCTACAACGGTTGGAAAAAATAAATCATCAGGATGTCGGAGATCCGGAAATTCTCGCCCGCATGGCCCAATATGAAATGGCCTTTCGCATGCAGACCTCCGTTCCCGAAATCATGGACACCAAGGACGAACCGGACTACATTTATGACCTATATGGGGAAGACAGTCGAAAGCCGGGAACCTTTGCCGCCAACTGTATCTTGGCCCGAAGATTGGCGGAACGCGATGTCAAGTTCATTCAATTGTACCATCAGGGCTGGGACCAACACGGGAACCTGCCCAATGCCATTAAAGTGCAGTGCAAGGAAACCGACCAGGCCACCGCGGCCCTCATTACCGATTTGAAGCAACGGGGCATGCTGGAAGACACCTTGGTTATCTGGGGTGGGGAGTTTGGAAGAACCAACTACTCCCAAGGCCAACTTACCGAAACGAATTTTGGAAGGGACCACCATCCAAAGTGTTTTACCATTTTTATGGCAGGAGCCGGTGTTAAAAAAGGATTTACTCTAGGTGCCACGGACGAATTTGGCTACAATGTGGCCCAAAGGCCCGTACATGTGCACGATTTTCAGGCAACTTTAATGCAACTTTTGGGCGTGGACCATGAAAGACTTACATTTAAGTTCCAGGGAAGAAGATATCGCCTAACGGATGTGCACGGACACGTGGTAAACGAAATTTTAGCCTAGGAGCCAAACATTAACGAAAAGAGAGGGTATTCGCATGAAGAAAAAAAACAAACGCAGGGACTTTATCAAAAAATCCACTCTGGCCACCAGTGCCGGATTTATTGCCCCTGAGCTCAGTTTTGGAATATCGGGTGCTGCCGCAACTGAAGGGGAAATTATCGGCCATGGGGATTTTCAATACAAAGTGGACAAGGAATGGGGTATTCAAGATCCTGCAAAAGTTCCCGTTAACGATTGTCATGAAATGGCCATGGACGATAAGGGCCGTATTTTTATGACGACCACTGGCACAGACAACAATAATATTCTTATTTATAATACCAGGGGGAAAGTATTGGATTCCTGGGGAACCGAATTTCCCGGGGCACACGGACTTTCCATTGCCGGTCAGGGGAGTGACCAATATTTATTGATAACGGATCCGGATACCCATAAAGTTCATAAAACCACCTTAGATGGTAAAATTCTTTTTAGTTTGGGCCGCCCTGAGGAAATAAATGGGTATACCAGCGATGAACAATATAAACCTACGGAAACCGTGGTAATGCCCAACGGCGACTTTTATGTGGCGGACGGTTATGGGGAAAACTACATTATCCATTACAACGAAAAAGGGGAATACCTTGGACATTTTGGAGGCAAGGGCAAAGGGGATGGACAATTCAATTGTTGTCATGGTATTACCTTGGATAGCCGGGGCAAGGGTAATCCCACACTCCTGGTGACCTCTAGGGGCGACCAGAAATTTAAGCGTTTTTCCTTGGACGGGAAGCATCTGGAAACCATATCTCTCCCAGGATGTTGGATCTGCAGGCCCGTACTACATGGGGAAAACTTATATTTTGCCGTAATTGTTACCAAGACCTGGGATAGTTACGATGGCATGTTGGCCGTTCTGGGCCCAAACAACGAGGTACTTTCCTTCCCAGGGGGAAGCACCCCAACCTATGAGGACGGAACTTTAGTCGCCCCGGTATTCGATGGCAAAACCTTTAGGAATCCACATGATGTTTTGGTAGATTCCGATGAAAATCTCTATGTGCCCCAATGGGCCTCTGGAAAGACCTATCCCATTAAATTGCATCGAGTTTAAAACCCTTGCATCCATCCAAATCAACCACACTATATGATCGCCTTGGAATTTTCCACCTTTGTGGGTCGTTTTAATCCGCTTTTTGTACATCTGCCTATAGGGTTTCTCTTTTTGGCAATTGCTTTGGAATGGTATGGAAAGCTTAGGAAAACCACAAAACCAGGGGCGTTGATTCCAGCTGCATGGTTTATGGGTGGGGTAAGTGCTTTTGGCGCCGCTTTGAGCGGGTGGCTTTTGGCCGATACGGGTCTGTATGAGGAAGAGCAACTTTTTGCGCATCGATGGCTGGGGATTGCCTTGGTAATAATTGCGTTTGCAGGATGGTGGATTAAAAGCAGACCTACCAAATACAGGGGCTTTTTGCACAACAGTTTCAATATTGCCCTTTTGATCCTTTTATCCATTGAAGGCCACAAAGGCGGCAACCTCACCCATGGGGAGGACTATCTGGTGGAATATGCTCCGAAATCCATACAACAATTATTGGGCAAAGCCCAAGAAAACGATTCCTTGCCGGATTTGGGCAATCCAGATTCCGTACAAGTGTATCAAGAACTGGTACAGCCCATATTTGAATCCAAATGCACCTCCTGCCACAATGATGCGGTAAAACGGGGCGGGTTTAATATGGCCCATGCCGATTCCCTACAATTGGGAGGGCAAAGCGGCCCTGCGCTTGCTATGGGGAATCCCGGTGAGAGCGAACTTTTTCAAAGGATAACCCTTCCCCAAAAAAGTAGCAAGTTTATGCCTCCCACCCCCAATGTACTGACCTATGATGAGATAAAGGTTATTG
The DNA here is from genome assembly GCA_039188035.1 of Bacteroidota bacterium. Classification (GTDB taxonomy): domain Bacteria; phylum Bacteroidota; class Bacteroidia; order Flavobacteriales; family Flavobacteriaceae; genus Ulvibacterium. Next base: position 4,421 of record JBCCZF010000171.1, read on the forward strand.
AATGGTGGATTCTTCAAGGGGCCTCCTTCGAGGATCCCGTATCCCAAATGGAGGTGCCTGAAACTATGAAGGCCGTTTTGCTCAGGAGGTTTGGCCTCGATACGGAGCCCAGGCCCTGGTACGAAACCGTGCAATTGCCCCCTTTGGATAGCACAGAAATCGTAGCGCTTCAAAAGAACGGGTTTACAGTAAAATCACTGGGAGCGGAAAATCCGCTTTTGGACATAACGTATAAAGGATCCGATCTTACTAAAGACCAGCTGTCCCAATTGGAAAAAGTAAAGGACCATATTACTTGGCTCTCCTTGGCGCGGACCAATGTACAGGACAGTTGGCTTAACGTAGTGGGACAATTCCCCAATCTTACCCGTTTGCAGTTGGAAAAGACCGCCATATCAGATCAAGGTATAGACTACTTATGCGGCTTGTCCCATTTGGAGGCCCTTAACCTCTACGGTACCTCAGTAACGGATTCTTGCCTACCTTCGCTTCAAAAAATTAAGGGTCTCAAACGCGTTTACCTATGGGATACCCAGGTTACCGCATCCAAGGCCAAAACTTTGGAAGACGACAACAACGAGTTAAAAGTGATTGTTGGTGACGGTTAAATGAGGCGGTTATCAAGGCTATACCACAATCAAAAAGCAATCAGATCAAATGATCAAAATTCAATACGATTCGCGTTATCCTTCGGTGGAAGATTTACGGGCCAGGGCTAAAAAAAGGATTCCCCGTTTTGCCTTTGAATATCTGGATGGTGGATGTAATGAAGATGTCAATCTCTATAAGAACACCTCTGAGATCCGGGAGGTGGAACTCCTTCCTTACTACCTTAGCAAGCATACGGAATCAAAAATGCGGACGGCGCTTTTTGGCCATACCTACGACGCTCCATTCGGCATTGCCCCGGTGGGTCTGCAAGGGCTAATGTGGCCCAATTCCACTGAAATCTTGGCCAAGGCCGCCTTTGAGCACAACATCCCTTTTATTCTTAGTACGGTCACTACCACAAGTATTGAGCGGGCAGCGGAGCTTACAGAGGGACGTGCGTGGTTTCAGCTCTACCATCCCGCGGAAAATCGGTTACGCGACGACATCTTAAAAAGGGCGGAGGAGTCCGGCTGTCCGGTTTTGGTAATTCTATGCGATGTACCCACTTTTGGCTTTCGACCTCGCGATATTCGAAATGGTCTGGCAATGCCTCCAAAAATGTCGGTGCGCAATATCCTGCAAATCCTGGGGAAACCCCAATGGGCATTAAATACGCTAATCCACGGCCAGCCTAATTTTGAGACATTAAAGCCTTACATGCCTAAAAACTTGGATTTAAAACAGTTGGGCAAGTTTATGGACCAGACATTTTCCGGACGTTTGAACGAGGAACGTATAAAGCCCATACGGGATATGTGGAAAGGCAAACTGGTCCTCAAGGGTGTGGCCAACGAGGCCGATGCCGAAAAGGCCATTCGACTTGGGTTGGATGGATTAATTGTTTCCAATCATGGGGGAAGGCAACTGGATGCCGGTGAATCCACCATAAAACCATGCACACGGATAGCCAAAGCGTACGGGGACAAGATTACGGTGATGATGGACAGTGGACTCCGATCTGGGCCTGATATTGCACGTACTTTGGCCAGTGGTGCCGAATTTACCTTTTTGGGCCGCAGTTTTATGTACGGAGTAGCCGCCATGGGGCAAAAAGGAGGTCACCACACCATTTCCCTGTTAAAAACCCAGTTACAGCAAATCATGGAACAGATTTGTTGTGAAGATGTCCGGGACTTTCCCAAACATTTGATTGCAAAACCATA
>JBCCZF010000172.1:0-6228 GCA_039188035.1 Bacteroidota bacterium
AAAATAGCAAAAAAACCATCCAAATACTATGGAATCATTATTATTGGAAAGAAAAAAGCCACGGAACACCCGTGGCCTTTACATTCATATAGTGCGCCGTATGCTTACTCCACTGTAACGGATTTCGCCAAGTTTCTGGGCTGATCCACATTACAACCGCGCATCACGGCAATATGATAAGACAATAACTGCAAGGGAATAGTGGTCAATAAAGGTGTAAGGCTCTCTATAGTATCGGGGACTTCCACAACATGATCCGCCAATTGTTTCACTTGTTCGTCCCCTTCGGTAACCACGGCAATAATCTTGCCTTTTCTTGATTTTATCTCTTGAATATTGCTCACTACCTTTTCATAATGTCCTTTATTGGTGGCAATTACAATTACCGGCATTTGCTCATCGATCAAAGCGATAGGACCGTGTTTCATTTCGGCGGCCGGATACCCCTCGGCATGGATATAGCTTATTTCCTTAAGCTTTAAAGCTCCTTCCAAGGCTACCGGGAAGTTGTATCCCCTTCCCAAATAGAGACAATTTGTAGAATCCTTATACACGTCCGCAATATTCTCGATAACCGCATTGGATTCCAATGCAATTTCCACTTTGGCCGGAATATGTTCCAGTTCCGACATGAATTCCTTGAATTTGGCTTCTGGCAAAGCCCCTTTTTCCCTACCCAGTTTTAAAGCCATAAGGGTAAACAATGTAATCTGGGTGGTAAATGCCTTTGTGGAAGCGACCCCTATTTCCGGACCGGCATGGGTATAGGCACCGGCATGCGTCTCCCGGGCGATGGAAGAGCCCACAACGTTGCAGACCCCAAAGACAAAAGCTCCGTTTTCCTTGGCCAATTTTATAGCTGCCAATGTGTCGGCCGTTTCCCCGGACTGGGAGATGGCGATAACCACGTCTTCCTCGGTTATAATAGGGTTTCTGTACCGAAATTCGGAAGCATACTCCACTTCCACAGGTATACGTGCCAAGTCTTCGAAGATGTATTCGGCCACGAGTCCCGCATGCCATGAGGTTCCACAAGCTACGATAATGATTCTCTTGGCGTTTGTGAATCTATCCAGGTTCTGATCAATCCCAGCCATGCGAATAAGGCGTTCATCGACGCGTAAACGACCCCGGAAGGTATCCAGAATGGCGTGGGGCTGTTCGTAGATCTCTTTTAACATAAAATGATCGTAACCTCCTTTTTCTATCTGCTCCAGATTAAGCTGCAGTTCCATAATCTTGGGATAGGCAATGGCATCATCCTGAATCTTTCTTAATTTGATCTCTTTCCCCAAACGTACAATTGCCATTTCCTGATCCTCAAGGTATACGGCATTGTTTGTAAATTCTATAAAGGGCGAAGCATCCGAAGCGATGAAGAATTCATTATCCCCGATCCCAATGGCCAGGGGGCTTCCCAATTTGGCCACAACAATCTCGTCCGGTTTTTGTTTATCAAAGACAGCAATGGCATAGGCCCCTACCACTTGGTTCAAGGCTATTTGCACGGCATGTCCCAATTTTACGTTCTCCGTATTTTTTACTTCCTCGATAAGGTTCACCAATACCTCGGTATCCGTGTCCGAGGTAAAGGTATAGCCCCTTGTGGTCAATTCCTTTTTAATGGATTCGTAGTTTTCGATAATACCGTTGTGGATAATCACCAAATCCCCTGAATTGGAATAATGGGGATGGGAATTTACATCATTTGGGATCCCGTGCGTAGCCCAACGTGTATGGCCTACCCCTAAGTTGCCTTCCAAGGAAATGCTATCCTTGGCCTTGTTCTTTAAATCGTCCACCTTCCCCTTGGTTTTGGAAAGGTTTATGGTTGTACCGTCATAAAGGGCTATGCCCGCACTATCATATCCTCTGTATTCCAGGCGCTGCAGTCCTTTTACGATAATGGGATATGCATCCCTATGTCCAATGTATCCTACTATTCCACACATATTATAAAGGCTCTTGGTTAGTTCGCACAAATTCCCATTTAGAACTGGAAAATGACATCGGTTATTCGTTGTTGGTTATTGGTTGTCGGTTGTCGGTTATTCGTTATTGGTCTAAAAGTAATACCATAACGATAAATACCACTATCTTTTTGGATGTAGAACGAAAAAAAACCACAAGTGGTATAAAGTCCAGGAAAAGTAGCTTTCTAGAGCGCAGCAAAATAACCTAAAACGAACCCCTCTTTTTTATCCCAAAAACTAACGTTCGATTTCTGTATAAAAAATCTCCAGTTTTGGTTTTTTATCTGCATTGGCATCCGTGTCCTCTAAATTACCCCCAAACAGCACGGTTCCCAAAGGACTAAGTGTAGGTGCAAAGGGAATATCCTCTTCCCCTTCGGACAACATAGCATTTCTAACGGAACTCAAAGCGGCATTGGGCGTAATCATGAGGCCCAATGGATCGTTGTCACTGTCCCTTAGGAGAATATTATTAAGGTAATCCGTAATACGTATTTTGTATTGGGCCTCGGTCCCCTCCGAGTTAATGGTGAATCTACCGTCGTATTCCTGGTTCAGGGCTTCAAAACTAATGCTCCCGTTACTGTCCAGCACCCTCCCCAAAGCCGGGGAATAGACGGGGAAATTGGTTTCGGTGTTAAAAAGATAGAGCCTTGGGGGTTCGGCCGTGGAAACACCACTTGTGGCACCCAAGGCCTCCAGGTCCACGTAGAAAATGATACTGGCCTCATTGATAATCCAGTTGTTGTTCTTGATCTGGTTAATAAAACCCATTCCATCGCCCTCATCGAACAATCTAATCTCCGCAAAGGAACCCGCTCCGCCCTTGAGATAGATTCGCGAGGCATTATCCGTTTGGTCCAAGGCATTTAAAATTTCATCAGGAACCTCATCCCTATAGGTATTTACCGCATTACCCGATAATGCCCCCGTAGTGGTACTTTGTGTTATAAGGTCAAAGGAATAGGTACTTTCACGGGTTTCCACCATATCATCCGTGGTGTCAAAGGCTTGATACTCATAGACCATATCCAAACCGACTTGCGTATTCGCAAGATTCAAAAGCAACATTACGTCCTGGCCGTTCTCCGGGGTAATTGAGATATGGATACCCCGAAGAAACTCGTTAAAGTTGTCCTGGCTCTGCAGTTCAAAACTGCCTTCCTTGTCCAAAATGTTCGTTTGAAAAAACTCGTTGTCCAATTTTACACGAATCCCGGGATCCAGTCGATTAAACAGTTCGGACTCGTCCTCATCCTCGGTATCGGGATCATCATCCATTGGAATCAAGAAACTTTCATTGCTTATGGTAATCAAAGTATCCACGAGAACGGTAGAGACAAAGTCCGGGGAAAAACGCTGGGAGGAGTAATACTCCTGTGCTTCCTGGAAATTGGTGGCGGGGTCTAGGTCTCTAAGAAAGAAATTAGATCTCTCTACCTTAAGATTAAAGGATACCGCGCTTTTATTGTCCCATTCCCTTCCATTTACATAAATACTGTCCAGAGTAAAGCTTTGTGGAAACTGATTGCGGATGGTATCATCATCAACATCGTCATTGATTCCATCATTATCGGTGTCCGGATTTAAGGGATCCGTACCGTTAATACGTTCTTCGTTGTCCGTAAGTCCATCATTGTCCGAATCACTCTCGGGATCCTCCGGGTCATCGTCAAATATGTCGTCTACCCCGTCCCCATCTTGGTCTCGAAGCAATTGATTTTGCTGAAGATACGGAATATAGAGAATCACTTCCTTTACTTGCTCCTCTTCATTAATATGGGTATCGTTGTCACTATCCGGATTGTCCTCCGTATCCTGGGAAAGAACCCCAAAGATAGGATTAACCCCGGAAAGCATCCGTAATTGTGTGGTAACCCTACCTTCGGTATTGCCGTATACGAGATCTCTAAAAACTCCGAGCTGATACAAAGGAAGCTGATTGGTGCGTACGGCCTCAATATCCTTATTATAGGCGAAGACCTCAAACTCCATCATATCCGTTACAAAGGGCTGCCCTCCCACTATCCCGGCACCCACGGTAGTGAAATCCTCTTCACAGGAAAGCACAAAAAATACCAGTAACACCCCTGCTAAAGCAGAAACTTTACGTTTTTTCGAAAAAACCATTTAGGATTACTTTAAAACTTCGTTGCTATAAAAATTGGCATATGCTTCCTCAAACTCTTGCAGGGACACATAGGGAAGCACCGGTTTTTGAAGGTTGGAAATATGTTGATGCAAATCATCCGGAATATCTTCCGCGGCTAAAATAACCGCATCCGAATAATCCACAGCTACTTTTAACAAATTATTATAGTTGGGGGTTTCCAAGGTTTTTATCTGGTCTTCCGCTACGCCGTCAAAGGTTATCTTTTGTCCTATTCCCTTATCGAGTTCCCCTTCAAAACTTCGTCCATAAACGGAGGTCACTATTTTACTATCGGCAAAAAGGGGTTCGTCCGCATAGTATTCCCTAAGGTAAAGTGGAAGCAGGGAGGCCATCCACCCGTGAACATGGATAATATCCGGGGACCAGTTGAGCTTCTTAACGGTCTCTACCACACCCTTGGCAAAAAAAATGGCGCGTTGGTCGTTGTCTGGAAACAAATGGCCCTCCTCATCGGTGAAGGTAGATTTTCGCTTAAAATATTCATCGTTATCAATGAAATATACCTGAATGCGTTCCCTGGGGATGGAGGCCACTTTTATGATCAAGGGCATATCCATATCGTTAATGACCAAGTTCATCCCGGATAGCCGAATCACCTCGTGCAACTGATGCCGGCGTTCGTTGATATTTCCATATCTTGGCATGAAGATCCGGATTTGTCCTCCCTTGCTATTTACCATGCGCGGGGCTTCATAGGACATTAGGGAAACTTCGTTTTCAGGGAGGTAGGGAACCAGTTCCGAAGATACGAACAATATCTTTTTTCCATTCATATAAATCGTGTTTCGTTAGCGGGACGAGCGCGGGGGCGTAAAATTACAAAAATTATGCCGATTAGCCGTAATTATAGTAAGTTTGCCAACTTTTGAACAAACCGACGAAATGCATTTGACCCAAACAAAAAATGCACTTTTAACACTTCTTGCATCATGGAAGGCCAAGGGATCCGTGGCTCTGGTTCCCACCATGGGCGCCCTCCATAAGGGGCACCTTTCCCTCGTATCAAAGGCGGTTGCCGAAAACGATTTTGTGGTTGTCAGCATTTTTGTGAATCCCACACAATTTGATAATTTGGAGGACCTAAAAAAATATCCCAAGACCTTGTCGCAGGACATGGAACTTCTGAGTACGGTTCACCGTGATCTTCTCGTTTTTGCTCCATCCGTTTCCGAGATATATCCCAATATGGTATTCTCCAAAAATTATGATTTTGGAAATTTGGCCAACGTGATGGAAGGCCGCTTCCGCCAGGGGCATTTTAACGGTGTAGGCACTGTCGTAGAAGCCTTGCTCACCTTGGTTATGCCGGAAAGGGCCTATTTTGGGGAAAAGGATTTTCAACAGTTGCAGATTATACGACGACTGACGGAAATAAAGGTAATCCCCGTTGAAATAGTGGGTTGCCCCATAGTACGTGAACCTAGTGGTTTGGCCATGAGTTCGCGCAACAAAAGGTTATCGGAACCCATGCGACAAAAGGCGGGACTTATCCATAAAACCCTGAAGACTGCCAAGGATAAATTTGGCACGAAAAGTGCTGAACAAGTTAAGGAGTGGGTACGTACACAATTTGCCCGGCACGATGGTTTTCAACTGGAATATATCGAGATAACGGAGGAGGCAACCTTGATTCCACTCCAAAGAAAAAAGCAAACAGAAAAATATAGGGCATTTATTGCCGTTTACGTGGAGGGTGTACGCCTTATAGACAATATCGCCCTGAATTGATTAAATTTACGCCATGCAGATAGAAGTGGTAAAATCCAAGATCCATCGGGTTACGGTAACCGGGGCCGATCTCAATTACATAGGAAGCATCACCATAGACGAAGATCTGATGGATGCTGCCAACATTATCCGCGGGGAAAAGGTACAGATCGTAAACAACAATAATGGTGAACGGTTGGAGACCTACGCCATTCCTGGACCGCGAGGGAGCGGGGAAGTTACCTTGAACGGGGCCGCAGCCAGAAAAGTGGCCGTTGGGGATATCCTTATTCTTATTACCTATGCCAGAATGGACATGGACGAAGCCAAGACCTTTAATCCGGCCTTGGTATTTCCAAGTGAAGGGACCAACTT
>JBCCZF010000173.1:0-6226 GCA_039188035.1 Bacteroidota bacterium
CCTGGCCAGTATGGATACCGAGGAAAGCATAAGGGCCAACCCCCTGGACGGAGTGGTGCTATTGACCGGTTGTGATAAGACCACTCCAGCGACCTTAATGGGGGCCTGCAGTGTAGATTTGCCCACTATCGTGGTACCGGGAGGCCCAATGCTTAATGGAAAGTATAAAGGAGAACGCATTGGGTCCGGAACCTTTGTCTGGCAACTCAAGGACAAAATAAAGAATGAAGGGTTTACCCCGGCAGATCAAATAGAGGCCGAAATTTGTTCGGCACGAAGTGCCGGGCACTGTATGACCATGGGTACCGCCTCTACCATGGCCTGTATGGTAGAGTCCTTGGGGCTTACCCTTCCTGGAGCTGCGGCAATACCGGCAGTGGATTCCAGAAAGAAAGCTATGGCGCAATATTCCGGCCGGCGCATTGTTGAAATGGTTCGGGAAAATCTAAAACTCTCCAAAATCCTTACCCGCAAGGCCTTTGAAAATGCCATAAAGATAAACGCCGCCATTGGCGGATCTACCAACTTTATCATTCACCTAACCGCCATTGCAAGGCGCATAGGCGTACCACTGGAACTTAAGGATTTTGACACTTTGGGAAGTACGATTCCATTGCTGGTAAACCTGATGCCTTCCGGTCCGTATTTGATGGAGGATTTTTTTGATGCTGGCGGCCTTCCCGTGGTAATCCGGGAAATGACGAATCATCTACACGAGGATGTGGTTACGGTGAATGGCCTTTCCCTTTTAGAAAACAACACCCAGGCCGTATGCTATAATCCGGAGGTGATTGCCACCTGGGACAAGCCTTTTATGAAGGAGGCCGGAATCGCCGTTCTTTTTGGTAATTTGTGCCGGAACGGCGCCGTAATAAAACCTTCGGCGGCTACCCCGGAGCTTATGGTCCACCGCGGCAAGGCGGTTGTCTTTGAAACCATTGAGGAATTGCACGCCACGGTAGACGACCCCGACCTGGACATAGATGCCAATAGCATTATGGTTCTCAAGGGGGTGGGGCCCGTTGGATACCCGGGGATGCCGGAAGTAGGCAACATGGATCTCCCGGAGAAGCTGCTAAAAAAAGGAATAAAGGATATGGTACGCATCTCGGACGGAAGAATGAGCGGTACGGCATATGGAACCGTAATATTGCACGTATCCCCGGAGTCCTCCGTTGGAGGGGTGTTGGCCCTGGTGAAATCCGGGGATATCATTGCCCTGGACGTACCGAACAGAACATTGCACCTGGAAGTGGACGAGGAGGAACTCCATAAACGAAAGGACGCATGGGTAGCCCCGCCTCCTATTGCGGCAAGGGGCTATACCCGGCTGTATACCAATACGGTGGAACAATCCCATCTCGGGGCCGATCTGGATTTTCTGGTGGGCAAATCCGGGCATATGGTCAAACGGGATGCCCATTAGCAAACTACATATTGCCAGGTTTCGCATGGCTTTTTCCCATTTGCACAAAAACACATATCGATTCGTAAAAAATTATGGTTTCTATTTTATTACTTCTTATCAGCGTCCTTATCATCATTTTGCTCACCGTAAAATGGAAGGTTCATCCATTTCTGTCCCTTTTGGCCGCCGCCCTGTTCTTTGCCCTTTTTTCCAAAATGCCCTTAGGGCGCATTGTACAGCTCGTAAATGATGGCTTTGGGGTTACCCTGGGCAAAATAGGTATCGTAATTGTTCTTGGGGTCATTATTGGGGCATTTTTGGAACATTCCGGTGGAGCCTACAAATTGGCCGAGGTGGTATTGCGGCTAATCGGAAAAAAAAGGGTACATGCCGCCATGGGTATTGTAGGATTCATAGTTTCCATTCCCGTATTTGCGGATAGCGGTTTTATCATTCTAAACCCTCTCAACAAAAGTCTTACCAAGCGAGCGGGACTCTCCATTGTAGGTACGGCCACGGCACTGCTTCTGGGCCTTATGATTACCCATGTACTGGTACCCCCTACCCCTGGCCCTATAGCCGCAGCGGGCATTATTGGAGCGGACGTGGGTCTGGTGATGTTGGTGGGCCTCATTATTGGATTATTGTCCCTTGCAATCGCTATCATCTATTGTGCAAAAATGGGCAAGCGAACCTACATTGATCCCAATCCCGAGATTACGGAAGAAGTGATTCGAGATCGGATGAAGCAGGCCCCTAGTGCCTTTAAATCCTTTTTGCCCATTTTAATCCCCATTCTTCTTATTGTAGGGAAATCCATTATGGAATTCAATTTACCCAAAGGTTCGGAACCTTCGGGATTGTTCAGCGTGTTGTCCTTTGTGGGTTCCCCGGTCATCGCCCTAGTACTAGGTATGCTTTTTGCCTTTCTTTTGCCAAAAAAATGGGATTCGGAAATGTTGGCCACCACAGGTTGGGTGGGCAAGGCCTTATCCGATGCCTCCAATATAATACTGATTACCGGAGCCGGAGGAATCTTCGGGACCATTCTACAGAACAGCGGTATCGCGGATACATTGGCGCATGCCCTTTCCGGGGCCTACCTGGGCATATGGCTTCCTTTTTTACTATGTGCCGCCATAAAAACGGCTCAGGGATCTTCTACCGTGGCCTTAATCACTACCGCTTCCATTGTCGCTCCCCTCATGACCACCATGGGCTTTACGACCGAGGTAGATAAGGCTTTGGTAGTATCGGCCATTGGCGCCGGGGCCATGGTAATATCCCATGCGAACGACAGTGGTTTTTGGATTTTGACCCAGTTTTCGGGTATCGATGTAAAAACAGGATATAAGGTATACACCTTGGGAACCTTTGTAGTAGGGTTTTTTGCTGCATTTTTAATCTTTTTGGCAAGTATATTCTTCGGAAATTAATTTGATACGATGCAACATGATACATTGCCATTTGCCCAGCTCAAAAACAAACCCAAAAAATCCATAAAAACAACGTTTTAACGACCCTCGAAGAAAAGCCAATCATTCCAAACCAAATGCATATAGACCTTAACACAAAACCACAAGACCTAAAAGGTAAGATCGCCACACTTTGGGAACTATCGGGAAAAAAAATTACCCAAATGGCATCCCATTTGGAAAATACCGGCGGATCTCCCGTTGTGACGGTCAGAGGTATTTACGAGCCCAGAAGTTGGACAGATTGGACCCAAGGCTTCCAATACGGTTCCGAGCTCTTACAGTACGAGGCCAGTGGAGATCCTTATTTTCTTGATCTCGCCATAAAACACATAAAGGACAATATGCCAAAACACCTAAGCCATTTTGGCGTGCATGACCATGGGTTCAACAACCTGAGCACCTATGGAACCCTCCTACGGCTCCATAACCAAGGAAAGGTTCCCGATGGCGAAGAAACGAGGGAATTATGCGTGTTAGCCCTAAAGCTATCGGCTTCCGTTCAGGCGCAGCGTTGGACTTCCATTCCGGAAGGTGGATACCTGTACTCCTTTAACGGGCCCCATTCCCTTTTTGTGGACACGATACGCACCATTCGCATTTTGGTAGTTGGACATGTTCTGGGCCACCAATCCTCTGGGGAGAACGATGTTGAGATCAATTTGCTCAAAAGGGCCTATCAACATGCACTGGTCACAGCCAAATACTCCATTTATTACGGAGAGGGCCGGGATATATATGACATTGCGGGCAGAACGTCCCATGAGGCCATTTTTAACACCAACGACGGTAATTTTCGTTCGTCCTCCACCCAACAAGGATATAGCGGATTTTCTACCTGGACGCGGGGACTGGCCTGGGCAATGTTGGGCTTTGCCGAACAACTGGAGTTTTTACAACACCAGTCCGACCTTCCCGAATTAAAACAACTGGGGGGCAAAACCCACGTGGAAAAGGAATTTCTTCGTGCCGCCCGGGCCACCTGTACCTATTATATAGAAAATACCCCCAGCGATGGGGTTCCGTATTGGGATACCGGTGCCCCGGGACTTGTGCACTTGCCCAAGTGGCGGGAAAAGAAATCCGATCCGTACAACGACCACGAACCCGTAGATAGCTCCGCCGCCGCTATAGGTGCCCAAGGATTGCTAAGATTGGGGCATTATCTCATGCAAAAGGATCCGGTAGAGGCCAAGAAATATATTGGTGCCGGCCTAACGGTGGCCCAGACGGTATTGAGCGCCCCCTATTTAAGTTCCCACGAAAAGCATCAAGGCTTGATCCTGCATTCCATTTATCATCGGCCGAAAGGTTGGGACCATATACCGGAAAATAGCAAAATTCCTTATGGGGAAGCCTGTATGTGGGGCGATTACCATATTAGGGAACTAGCATATTACCTTACCGAACTGATCAACGGTAAGGACTACTATACTTTTTTTAAGGATATTCATTGATCATATGGCCAAATCCAAACCCAGACATCCAAGGATTGCCCAACTGAAAACTGCGGAGAGTTTTCAAAATCACCTCGCGGAGATCAATGTGGAAATTCCTTTTGAAAAGCAATTGGGAAAACCCGGGGAACTTGCCCTATCCCGGACGTATCGCCTAAAGACGGGCAAAAGCGTGGGGAACCGGTTTTGCATCCTTCCCATGGAGGGTTGGGACGGTACCTTGGAAGGGCTACCCACCGAAATGACCCGTAGAAGATGGCACAATTTTGCCATAAGCGGAGCCAAACTAATATGGGGCGGTGAAGCCGTGGCCGTGAACCATGAGGGTAGGGCAAACCCCAACCAGCTTTTGATCAACGAGGGCAACCTGGATGTCTTTAAAGGGTTATATGCAGATGTGGTAAAGGCCCATGAAACCAAGTTTGGCACCTCCGAGGATCTACTTGTAGGCCTACAGTTAACACATTCCGGTAGATTTGCTATTCCCTATAAAAAGGGGGAACGTAAACCAAAGATCCTTTATCATCATCCTATTCTGAATCGAAAATTTGGCATTTCAGAGGACTATCCACTGCTTACGGACAGCGAAATTGATGCCTTGATCGAAGACTTTATAAGGGCCGCCCAACTTGCCCATGAAGCCGGGTTTCAATTTGTGGATATTAAGCACTGTCATGGGTATTTGGGACATGAGTTTTTAAGTGCGGTGGACCGAAAGGGAAAATACGGCGGCCCCTTGGAGCATCGAATGCGTTTTCTCACTTCTATCCTGGATGGCATACGGGCCACCAGTGGAATTCCGGTAGCGGTTCGACTCAGTGCGTTCGACTGGATTCCTTTTGCCAAGGGCACGGGAAATATAGGTGTTCCGGAACATACGCAACTGCCCTATCGAGAGGTTTTCGGAGGAACCGGTGACGGGATAGGAATAGACCTTACCGAGGTTTTTGAAATGTTGCGTATTTTGGATGAAAAGGGCTTGGAAATGGTTTGCATTACGGCGGGAAGTCCTTATTACGTTCCCCATATACAACGACCGGCACTTTTCCCTCCCTCGGACGGCTATCTGCCCCCCGAGGATCCCTTGGTAGGTGTTGCCCGCCAAATTAAGGTAACCCATGACATTAAAAAGGCCTTCCCAAAAATGGCCATTGTAGGGTCCGCCTATTCCTATTTACAAGAATGGTTGCCCCATGTTGCGGAAGCCGTTGTACAAAAGGAAATGGCCGATTTTATAGGCCTGGGGAGGATGGTCTTAAGTTATCCGGATATGCCTGACGATATCCTGAAGGGCAGACCGTTGACACGGAATAAGATTTGCAGGACTTTTTCGGACTGCACCACCGCTCCGCGTATAGGAATGATATCGGGCTGTTTTCCCTTGGATTTGTATTACAGGAAGACAGAAGAGGCTAAATTATTGAAGGAATTCAAAAAGAAATCGCGGTTATGACGAAGAATATCTTGATAACCGGGGGATCCCGGGGCATAGGGTTGGGAATAGCGAGGGTATTGGCCAAAATAGGGCATAACTTGGCCATTAATGGCATAAGGCAAGCGAATCAAATTGCACATATCCTCAAAGATTTAAAAATGCTGGGGGCCCAAGAGGTCATATACTGCCAGGGAGATATTTCCCTAACAAAAGATAGGGAAAGGATTGTTTCCGAAGTTTTGGAAAAGTTGGGGCAGGTTCACGTACTTATCAACAATGCAGGGGTAAGTACTGAAAAAAGGCAGGATCTGTTACATACCACGGAAGAGAGCTATACCCGTGTAATGGACATTAACCTTAAAGGACCGTTCTTTCTTACCCAAGAGGTGGCACGGCAAATGGCCCAAGATAAAGTGGTACCGGAAACATCGCGCTGCATCATCAACATTTC
>JBCCZF010000174.1:0-6225 GCA_039188035.1 Bacteroidota bacterium
GTTCAAATAAGAAAGCATAGGTAGGTCGTTGTAAGGATTTGGGTTTTAAAATGGGCACACTACTATTCTTTCTATTTGGAAATCAAAGTAATAGCAAAATGAAATCATCAAATGTCCTACCTTGGGACATCTGGACCACTTATTCCATCAGTTACCTAAAAATTTCGACGATTGACCTCGGAAATTCGGAGGGTTATGCCAAAAATGGCGTGGACTGCCCCACATCTTTTACTACCGTACCTTTTTCCCACACACGGATTTGGAAGTATCCGGAAAAGTTTTGGCCAAACGAATTGTAATGGAACAGATATCTTCCATACCCTTGGTCTTTGCCCTAAATCACTCCTTTTACATGGTCTCCTGTTCTTGGGCTTTCCGTATGCTAAATTGGATGGGGGTATGGTCAGTTCCCCTCTGAAGGGCACTGATTTGGAATATCCACTATTTGTTTAAGGGCCTGTTTGGGAATTTATGATTGGAATTAGTATAGGCCACCTTTGTCGTGGAACGCCGCACGACATAGCCGAAGCTATGGGCGAGATGGAGTCACTGATGCGCATAACCAAACTACGAGCAGAAATGTTAACAAGGCCAGGTAAAAAGTCCAGTGATTTGGCCTTGGAGCGAGAGGCCGGATGCAGTGACGGCTTGGAAAAAAGGGGTATAAGAAAACAATGGACGAATTCCCGAACAGGAGCTAAGAGTATTGCAAAACCTGGTTCGGAATGATGTCCGCAAATTCAGGGAATCCATTGCTTATCGTTGTATACGGCCAACATTATGTTCGCTTGGCTCCCTTAATGCGGTATTTTTGGTTGTATCGAATCCCGTTTTTGAAGTGATTTAAACTTTTTGGATTGAAGCGTCCCGATAGCCATCGGGATAATGGTTTTGTGCCCAGATGAAGGCCCGCCTTGACCGGACGGGCAGGCTTTTTCGAGCTACACCCGCCTTGCCGGCGAGGCAGGTAGCAGGGCTACGGAGGGAGAAAAAGACAAGATATGGGCACAAAACGGCAATTTTTTAGCCAATAGGAAAAAGTTTAGATCACTTCTTTATCCAGGAGAAAAATTCCAAAGGATGAAGGGAGATGGAAATCCGAAGTTTTTGATTTGGGTTGCACCCAGGTAGTGCCTACAGGCCAATAATCGAAATGGGCCTTCTGTATATAATGGATCCTGTAGATGCCCACTTGGAGCATTTCGTTTTGTATCAAATAAAGTTCCTTAAGCGATTTCATACTAATTCTTCCCTCCACCGTATATCCGTAATCCGTAACCTTTGATTGGGTCAATATTTCGTTTTCGGGCCAATTCCAATCAAAGTCGAATTTCGTATGCGGAAATGCAATGGTCTTGAAATTAGTCGTTGAAGTTTTGGCATGTATTTCTATGCCGTAATACCGACTTGTTGGATTTGACCTGAAAAAAAGTTCTACTCGATCCAGGGTTCCAATGTCTTTGCAATGGTGAAGAGGGCTGTCCAGATATGCCCTGGTATTTTCGACTTCGATACGGAAATACAAAAACGTACCGTCCCATAACGCTTTTACGGTGAGGGGATCCTTTTCTCCATAATCCCAGGAGGTATGAAAATCGGAAAGTATAGAAGCTTTTTTCCATTGCGGGGTATTGCCATAACCTGAAATGTTTAAAGCTCCTTCCCTTATAGCGGCGACTTTGTAGCATTTTTTTCTCATTGCTGTACTAACTTCGATTAAAAAGGTTTTTCATACCGGTCTGTCACAAGAACAATTTCTAGCGAAGATTTTCTTGCTTCCGCGCAATTACGGATACTCAAAATAAGGGCAAGGAGGAATGTTGGAGTGTCCCGCTTTGGGACATCGGGGGGATATATTCTATCAGCTGCTCAAAAAAATCGTTGACCGGCCCTGGAATTTCGGTTGGCCTTTCGGGGTAACGGGGTATCTAGGGCCTCATTTTTGATCGTGCCCTCGACCGGTACGCCTAGCAAAGTAACCAGGGAAGGCCCGTACCAATGGATCTGATGTATCGGGGGAATGTATCGGCGCGAATCCATCTCGGATAGGTGCCTTACACCTAAAGGAATTCGTACCCAATAGAAATTGCGGCAGTCGAATGGGGTACGGGCCGCTTTTTACTTTCGTTACATGGAGAAGTGGCGCAGCGATGGTTTTGGTGCGGCCCTATTCCAACAGGAAGCAATTTCTATAGTATCTGGCCGCATCGTTGGCCGAATCAAAATTGATATCAAAATGGGAGGACAGCCTATGGTTTATTCTACGGTTGTACTTTAAGACGTTGTCCGGTTTTTTGTTTAAATAAAATGCGGTCTTTTTATAGGAATATCCCTTGAGCAGCAAATTAAAAATATCGATTTGTTCGTTGGTCAGGATCTTTTCCAGGGAGAACGCGATCCTGCCCTTGAGCTGTCTTGTTAGCAGATCGTCCTTTTTGCCGTCCTTTAGGACGTTAAAGGTAATGGGCTCGTCCGTATGTTTTTTCAAGGGGATTAACAGAAAGTGCAGTTCCAGGCCCTTGGCTTCGGTTATCTCGGAAATGACATATAAGGTGGAGAAGTAGTACCCCTCCGCGTCCAACCGGATGGGGACAAAGCTCTGGAACTGATACCTGCTATAGTGTTTAATGTTTTCACGTAGCGTCAGGAACTTGATATACGACGCTAGGAAATCGGTAAAGTAATCCAGGAAACAGGGTTTGACGGAGTCAAGGAATTTTTTAAACTGTGAGCTCGTGATGGCGGCATATCCAAAATTAGAGCTAATGAGCTTGAAATCATTGTTTTGCACATTGTATCTCCATATCAGGATGTCGATAATGCCCTCGGTGATGAAGACTTGGCTCAATTTGTTGCTACAGCAGAAGCGGTTCACGCCGCTAAAATTCACGTCTGCCTTTTTTAAGGCATCGTTTAATTCATGATAGTTCATGGTTGATACGAGTTGGGTTTGGTTTGCTAGTAAATATCGTTCCATTCGGGGATGGACGTCCGGTGTCTTGCATGACCTTGAAACCCAGTAGGTAAAAGTTTCATTATCCTGAATAAATGGATTGGGCGGTCACTGGGTACACGATGTTTTTTCAAGAAGAATTCATAATCCGTTGTTTTATGATTGATACGTTACTAGGTGTATTCATTTTTTCGGTTGTCAAGTAGACCGGTTTCCTCGATTGGGATTACCCATAGTCCAATAGAAAAATCATGTCTTCGTATTCGGGACTATTTCTTGTAATGGTTGTGATCTTGATCAGGAACCTAGATCAGGGGGAAGTACTTTGAATGGTAAAATTACATTCACTTTTTTAATGTCATATTGTTGTAATCCTTAAAAAAAGGGGGGTGTTTTCGTAAATCAGGGATTTGTGCTGCACTGGTTTTGGATAATACCTGGGTTTAGAACAGCGCCATATTGTAGATTGGATGAAGTGATACAAGTTATGGTTGAATGACCGTATAGCACATTTCACCAAGGCTGCATCGTATTTTTAGGATGTCGATCATTTCCAGGTCCGCCAATACGTTGTCCTGCGGAACGTTTTATGCATCCCTATTGACGGAAAGAATACCCGTTTGTAGTTTTCCGCGAAAACGCATACAGCAGGGGTTGTTTTTATAAATTGAGGGATACTTCGCCCTAACCGGGATTATATGTGGCCCCCTATGGGACAAGGAGTCTGTCCCTGGCCGGATCAGCTCTTGTTCAGATGCTCCTTGGCATATTCGGAAGGTGTCCTGCCGAATTTCTTTTTGAATTCCTGGCTAAAGTGTTTTCTGTCCGTATACCCTACCTTGAAACTGATATCGGTTATGGACAACTTGTGCTGTTCCAGCATTTGTGCCGCGCGCCTTAGCCTAAAATCCTTGATAAATCCAATGATGGTCATTCCTGTGAGTGCCTTTAGCTTTTTATAGATGCTGGAATGGCTCATGGCCATATCCAGGGCCAATCGATCCATTTGGAACTCGGGCTCTTCAAGGTTCTCCTCGATGATGGTGTTCAGCTTGCCGAGGAATTCCTGATCTGGGGAAGTAAGTGTTATTTCCTTTGGGTGCAAAAGTCCCTCGTTGATGTATTTTTCCCGGAGTTGTTTTCTATTGCTCAGCAGATTTTTGACCCTAATCTTCAGGACCTCTTCGTCGAAGGGCTTCACGAGGTAATCGTCCGCTCCGGTCTCGTATCCTTCCATGATGTTTTCAACCGCGGCCCTGGCGGTCAAGAGGATAACGGGGATATGGCTGGTCATGATGTTGGTCTTCAGTTCATAACAAAGCGTGATTCCGTCCTTTACGGGCATCATTACGTCGCTGATGACAAGATCCGGGCATAACTCCAGGGCCAATTCCAGGCCAATTTTTCCGTCTGGTGCCACAAGAACCTCGAAGTCCTTGGACAAGAGTATCTTTAAATACTCCTGCAGGTGCTGATTGTCCTCTACTATAAGGACGAGTGAATTTAATAGTTCCTTATCCATGGGAACAGGTGCCTTGTTCGCGGCAGCACCATTTTCGATGTCCATAAATTCCTCTTCGTTCTGATATTCTACAATGTGCAAGGGATCCACATGATTATCTCCGAGCGGCAATAGGACATTAAAGCAGCTACCTTGTCCTAGCGTACTTGTAACCTCGATTGTACCTGAATGGAGTTCCACGATATCCTTGGAAAGGGAGAGCCCGATACCAAACCCCAGATTCTCCGATAGGGAACCCTCGTTTTGATAAAACCGTTCAAAGATATGCTGTAACTTGTCCTCCGGGATTCCCTGTCCGGAGTCCGCTACCTGTATGTACGCATGCCCATCCTTTTGGGCTACCTCTACGGTAATCGTATCGTTGGCGGACGTAAACTTAAAGGCATTGGTGAGAAGGTTGTAAACGGTCTTTTCCAACTGGGTCTTGTCGAACCAGACGGGGATATGGGGCCGTGGGTTTTTGAATTCGTACACGATACCTTTGGCGATGGCCTGTTGGGAAAATGCCAGGAAGATCTCATGGACGAAAGGGACCAGGTTGTTCTCGCTCATTCTCAGTTTTGTGTTACCGGTTTCCAACCTTCTGATGTTGAGCAGTTCGTTCACCAGGTTGTTCAACCTTCCGGTACTGCTTTTCAAGGTGGCCAGTTGTCTTTGTTCCTCGGCGTTGAAATCTCCCTTTAGCAAATTGTTCAGGGTTCCGAGGATGAGTGTCAACGGAGTCCTTATCTCATGGGAGATGTTGGTAAAGAACCGCTGTTTCAACTTGTTTATATTGTCCTTCTGTTGCCGTACCGAACGGTAGTGCAGGGCCAATGCCACTAGGCCTAGGAGGAACAGTACGGTAGCCGCCTGGACCCAGGGTCGTTTGTAGAATACCTGGGCCACACGGATATTATAGCGCAGTTCGTTGGAGGATTCGATCCCTGCGGGGTTGGATCCCTT
The DNA here is from genome assembly GCA_039188035.1 of Bacteroidota bacterium. Taxonomy (GTDB): domain Bacteria; phylum Bacteroidota; class Bacteroidia; order Flavobacteriales; family Flavobacteriaceae; genus Ulvibacterium. The sequence continues at coordinate 5,421 of JBCCZF010000174.1, forward strand.
GATTCTCAGGACATGGTCCCCCGGGGGTATGGACAACAGGTTCAGGGTGGTCTGGCTCCCCAAATTTACCCAGTTCTCGGTCAAACCTTCCAATTTGTAGGCATATTTGTTGGTCTCGGTATTGTAGCAATCGTTAATGCTATAGGTTATCGAGAACGAATTTTTGAAGTAGGGCAGGTCAAAATCGTACCGTCCCGTGTTCGTGGCGTAGAGCTCCATATCCGTTTCCGTATCGGCATCGTAGTATTCGAATTTGGTAGGGAACATCCAGATGTCCCGGGATCGGGCAGGATCATCGATACTGTCGAAGGCGACCAGCCCCCTTACCCCTCCGAAGAACAGGGTGTTGTTGGAGGTTTTGTGATATGCATTTTGATTAAAATCGTTAAAGGTTAGCCCGTCCTCTTTATAAAAGGCGCTCACTTTTTTTGAGCTTTTTTCATAGCGGTACAGCCCATCATAGGTGCTGAACCAGATGTTTCCCTTGGCACTCTCCAAAATCCCGATTACGTTTAAATTGGTGAGCCCATCCGTTGCGTTGATGACCGTTGCGCTTTTCAGGTCCTTGTCCAAAAACATCGCCCCTTTATCGGTACCCAACCATAAATTTTCCTGTTGGTCCGTAAGGGCTGTATAGATTTTATTGGTTGGGAGGGTCCATCCATTGTGGGGTGTTTTATTGTTTAGGTGCAAAAAACCCTTGGAACCCAGATCCTGTATAAAAAGCCCATTCTCATCTGTCCCAATATAGAGTTTGTCGGTAGTCCTATGAAGGTCCCGGATAAAAAGTTCTCCATTATTGTCA
>JBCCZF010000175.1:0-6216 GCA_039188035.1 Bacteroidota bacterium
CGAGCAGATCTCCTACATCATACGCCATGCCGAAGACCGTTGGTTGTGCGTTGATGCTTCGCTGCTCGGTGTCGTCGAAGCTGTCATCGATGACGTCGCCACGACAATCGAGGGGATCATTGTTCTGGGCGATGTGCCATCGGGATCGGCGTTGCCAGGCAAGACGCGCTTGGTCTCTTATGAGAGTCTCATCGGCGCCGAGCCTCAGTCCTTTGATTGGCCCACGTTTGATGAGAATACGGCATCGAGCCTCTGCTACACGTCCGGGACGACGGGCAATCCGAAGGGCGTCCTTTATTCGCACCGCTCGACAGTGCTGCATGCGTGGTCGCTGGCGATGCCGGATACTGTCGGCATTCGAGCCGTCGATGTGATCCTGCCAATCGTACCGATGTTCCACGTCAACGCGTGGGGCACACCCTACGCAGCTGCGATGACGGGCGCGACAATGGCGATGCCAGGGCCGCGGCTCGATGGTGCATCGTTGCACAAGCTGATCTGGGAAGCGGGCGTGACCTATGCTGCTGGTGTGCCGACTGTCTGGCTTGGTTTGCAGCAGCATCTGCGCGCCACCAACGGCACTTTGCCCGCAGGCCTGCGCGGATTGGTTGGCGGCTTCATGATGCCAAGGTGTTTAACCAAAGAAATTCGGCCCAACCCATCTCTTTTGACATGTTGTTGAACGCCAGAAGGTTCAATGGGGTTATCTATCGGGAGGACAATGTTCACGGCGATCGTAAAGTACAGGATTACATAGCGGACAATGCTTTGTTCCAACTTTTGGAAGCGGATAGGATCAAGGAGGTTATCCGCGATCGCGAGCAAGACATGTGGGCGTATTAATGAAACCCTATTTTAGGGCTTCTGTAACATTCCAATTCAAAAAGTATAACGCCCCGTTTTCGGGGCGTTTTTTTTGTTGGATACTAATGTTAATTTGAAAATAGGTTTATTGGTTTACGAATGGACTCCCTTGGATCCTAAACCCTTTCCTAACTTCAAAACTCCTCTACTTCTATACCCATAAGCTCCTAAACTGGTTTGGTTTAGTCCAAACCGCTACATTTCGGGCGTAGAGACTTCCGATGTCCAATATCCCGATGCTGTTTCCTGTCTCCTGCCTTTTATCAATTAAAAGCCTGGGATTTGACGCTCGGTATTTGTGACTTACCATTTCTGATTTCCCTATTTTTACCCCATGTTAGACTACCTGATTGTGGGCCTAGGACTGGCGGGAATTTCCTTTGCCGAGGTGTTGGAACAGCATGGGAAATCCTTTAAGGTTCTGGATGACGATTCCCAAAAATCCTCCAAAGTAGCCGGAGGACTGTACAATCCCGTGATCCTAAAACGTTTTACCTTGGCCTGGGAGGCCCAAAAACAGTTGGAAATGGCCATGCCCTTCTACCAAGACCTAGAGGGAAAGTTGGGCGTAGCACTGGATTATAAAGTTCCCGTTTTAAGGCGCTTTGCTTCGGTGGAGGAACAAAACCTCTGGTTCCAGGCGGCAGATCGGCCAGGTCTGGACCGTTTTCTTTCTACCCAAATCCAGAGTAACCAAAACCCGGCGATTCGTGCAACATACGGATATGGACAGGTCCTGCATACGGGTAGGATTGCCACCCATACCCTGGTGGAAACCTACAAAGCCTATCTATCCGATAAAAACGTACTGCTCAAGGACACCTTTGACCATAAGTCCCTTACGATTTTGGATGCGGGAATAGACTATAAGGGTATCAAGGCCAAACGTATCGTTTTTGCAGAAGGGTTTGGACTCCGCAACAATATTTTTTTTAATTATTTGCCCTTAAATGGTTCCAAAGGTGAACTACTTACCCTACATGCTCCGGAACTTAAAGAGCAAAACGTGATCAAATCATCGGTCTTCATCATTCCCTTGGGGAACGACCGGTACCGCATTGGCGCTACCTACCAGGGCAAGGACAAGACACAGGTACCTACCCAGGAGGCACGAGAACAACTAGTGCAAAAACTGGACACTTTCCTAGAATGTAACTATACGGTGGTAGATCATGTAGCCGGGATACGACCTACGGTAGCGGATAGAAGACCTTTGATAGGGCGTCACCCGGAACATCCACGGCTATATGTACTCAACGGTTTTGGATCGCGGGGTGTGATGATAGCCCCCTTTGCGGCACAACAGTTATTCGGACATATTGAGGAGGATACCCCCTTGCTGCCCCAAATGGATATTGCGCGCTATGTGAAAAGGCACAATCTTAGCCTGCGCTAACAGCTTTCCTATCGTACTTTACAAAGATATTGATCCAGATATTCCGGGACAGGCGAATTATAATGGGCATACAGACGACCAAAGTGCCCACAATGGCAACAAACGTCTGGAATAAGGTGGCACCGATAATAAGAAAAGCGATTACAAAAGCAGCCACGGCAAAGGCCACACCCACCGCATAACTGACGTACATGGCCCCATAAAAAAAAGAGGGCTCCATCTTATACTTTAACCCACAATGGGAACAACGTTCGTGCATCTTAAAGAGGTGCCCCATGCGGTAGGGGTTTTTGTCCATATACATGTTTTCCTGATGGCATCTTGGGCAGCTTCCTGTGGTAATGCTGTATATTTTATATCCTTTTCCAAACATGGACGCGTTTTACGGCAAAGGTACGGGTTTACCGAAATTCAAATGTTACTGATGTCACAAAACTTGGGTGCCGTCCAAAATCACGGAATGGGTTTTAAAGGAAAGATGTAATTTTGCGGCTTGCTGCCGGTTCCGTCCAAAAAGTTGGCAGTTCCAGGGGTGACTGGAAGTGCGGCTGGTTTCGTTTTTTTGGGACTTGCCCGATTTGGTACGGGCTGGTTTGTATTTTGGAATGGGTTTGTTTTGAACCTTGAATTTGTATTTTAATGTAAGTCATGTTAAATGTCCATAATCTTTCTGTTTCCTTTGGAGGTACGTATTTGTTCCAAGAGGTGTCTTTTCGTCTAAACGGGGGGGATCGGGTTGGACTAATAGGCAAAAATGGAGCGGGTAAGTCTACATTGCTTAAACTCCTCAATAAGGAAATGCCATTGGATTCCGGAACTATCGCCATGGAGAAACAGGTGAAAATCGGTTTTCTAAAACAGGATATCGATTTTGAAAAGGGCAGGACAGTTACGGAGGAAGCCTATCAGGCCTTTGCCGAAATACGGGCCTTGGAGAACCGATTGGAGGAGATAAACGGGCAATTGGCAGAAAGAACGGACTATGAAAGCGAAGGCTATCATCAACTGATGGTGGATTTGAACGAGGTTACACATCAATATGAGATTCTGGGCGGTTACAACTACCAGGGCACTACGGAAAAGATCCTTTTGGGGCTGGGCTTTAAAAGAGCGGATTTTGAAAAGGCTACGACTACTTTTTCCGGCGGTTGGCGCATGCGTATAGAATTGGCCAAATTGCTCTTACAGGACAATGATGTACTACTTTTGGATGAGCCTACGAACCATTTGGATATCGAATCCATTATTTGGTTGGAACAGTTCCTCAAGAACTACCCTGGCGCGGTAATGATCGTATCCCACGACAAAATGTTCCTGGACAACATAACCAACAGAACCATCGAGATTTCCCTGGGGCGCATTTATGATTATAAAAAACCGTATTCCCAGTATTTGGAATTGCGATCGGAAATTCGGGAACAACAATTAAATGCCCAAAAGAACCAGGAAAGGGAAATACAGCAGGCAGAACGTCTTATTGAGAAATTCCGTGCCAAATCTACCAAAGCGTCCATGGCGCAGTCCCTGATTAAAAAATTGGATCGGATGGATCGTATTGAGGTGGATCAGGAGGACAACGCGGTAATGAAGGTGCGCTTTCCGGTTTCCATTATGCCGGGAAAGGTGATCGCGGAACTCCACACACTGTCTAAAAGCTATGGAGATCATCTTGTGCTACAGGATTTAAACCTGCTTATTGATCGGGGTGCCAAGATTGCTTTTGTGGGCCAGAACGGACAGGGCAAGACTACCCTGGCGAAAATAATCATTGGGGAACTGGAGCACCAGGGCCAGGTAAAATTGGGACACAATGTGCAAATAGGATATTTTGCGCAGAACCAGGCGGAGTATTTGGATCCCAAAAAAACGGTGCTGGATACGATGATCGATGCGGCCAATGAAAAAAACCGTAGCAAGGTACGCGATATTCTTGGAGCTTTTCTTTTTAGCGGGGAGGATGTTGAAAAATACGTGAGTGTACTTTCGGGAGGGGAGCGCAACCGATTGGCGTTGGCCAAGTTACTGCTGAGCCCCTTTAATGTTCTGGTGATGGACGAGCCAACGAACCACTTGGACATAAAATCCAAGAATGTACTTAAGGAGGCCTTGAACAACTTTGAGGGCACCCTTATTTTGGTATCGCACGATAGGGATTTTCTCCAAGGACTTACCACCAGGGTTTATGAGTTCAAGGATAGGGGAATCAAGGAATATCTGGGTGATATCGATTTTTATCTGGAGCAACGCAAAGCTTCCAATTTCCGGGCCATAGAAAAAAAGCAGCCCCTTGGTAAAACGGAGGGAACCAAGGAAAAAACAGGAAACGCCTTTAAAGATCAAAAAAAACGTAGATCTCTAAAGAATAAACTAAGTGGTCTTGAGACCAAAATTTCAGATTTGGAAAAGGAATTGGCGGAGATAGACCATAAACTGCTTATGGATTATGATACAACTATAGCGATTCCCAACTTTTTTGACGACTACCAAGAAAAAAAGAAATCCCTGGAAACGCTTATGCAGGCTTGGGAAGATACGACACTATTGCTAGAGGAAATGTCATTGTAGGAAATCGTTTTTTTACAAACCACAAAAAACCGGGGTTTCACAACAAAATAGACCACTTCATCGATTTTATTTGCTTTTTATCCGTTATTCCGAGTACTTCGTAGGACAATTCCTAGCAATAGGGCTTGAGCCTACAGATACGTCTAAACTAAATGATCGGGTATGAAGACTTTGTTTTGCTCTCTAATATGTGCGGTGTTGGCTTTTCAGACGGTGGAGGGCAAAGTATCCCGAAAGGAACGAAAGGCCCTTTTGGATTTGTATGAGAGCACCAATGGCAGCCACTGGGTAAAAAAGTGGGATGTTCACGGACCTGTGGACCAATGGTATGGCATTACCGTGGCCAATGGACATGTAACGGAAATCAATTTGTTCCGAAACAATCTCATGGGAAACTTGCCCGCCAGTCTTGGGGATTTGGTGTATCTACAAGTGCTCAATTTAGCATTTAATCATATTACGGGGGAATTGCCCAGGGAAATGATCTCGTTGGAACAGTTACGCGTTTTGCGATTGGAAATGAACAAGATCCGTGGCAAGCTGCCCGAAGAAATGGGGAAAATGAGGAATTTGCAAGAGATTACCATTTTCAATAATTTTTTGATAGGTCGCATTCCCACAAGCATTGGCGATATGCGAAACCTCAGGATATTAAATCTTTCCAGTAATAATTTGCAAGGAGAAATCCCAAATACAATGGGCCAATTGACCCAATTGGAGACTCTTGGGCTTTTTGATAATCGATTTGAGGGCATGATACCCGTGGAAATGGCAAACCTTGTAAATATCCGGGAATTGGTAATGGCCAATAACCAATTGCGGGGAAGTATTCCCTCCGGATTCGCACAATTGGCCAATTTGCGTATTTTCCAGATACAAAACAATAAGTTCGATTCCTTCAAAAGTTTGGAGACCATGGACTCCGGACAGTTTTTGGTCTTTGATTATGATAAGAAGGAATCCCATCGTGATTTTAAAGACATCGAGACCATTAAGACCCGAATGGCCGACACAAAATTTGAAGAGGAAAATGAAGAGGATTGATTGGGGCCTTAATTATAGTTTTCTTGGTAGTTTGGTTATAAAAGGGATGTCTTAGGGCATCCTTTTTTTGGTTTATGGAAACCTGCCTCAATGGAACACCTGCATGAACATATTTCGATAGACCCGCCCGAATAGGTTCAAGGGGCACGTTCCGTTTGGTCGGCAAGGGACATATCCAAGAGGATGACCTCGTTGAGCTGAAAAAACAGTTGCCATAGTTCAAAACAGGTCCTTCAATCCTGAACAAATTTTTAAACCTGGCTTTTTCCAAGATTTTGATCTAACAATTTCCCAATTTTTTAACCATACGGCAGTTTCTGATTGTGTGCGAATAACTTTTTCCTAAC
>JBCCZF010000176.1:0-6205 GCA_039188035.1 Bacteroidota bacterium
GATGCGGGCCTCAAACGAAAGGTAGTTCCAATGGGCGGATTCCGGAGAAATACTGTGGTATTTCCCTGATTTTAATATTGGCTTTACCAATAATGGAGATTGACTTCCCATATATTTATTTTAGGAGATTTTTTCTAAATACGTTATTTTTTTCATTCCTCTTCCCGTCCTTAACGGAACGCCAGCCCGTACCCAATGGGGCGGGCCCGGCTGAACGCCTTCGGGCAAGCGTACGTTTGCGCACTATTTTGTTAACTCCGATAGCCTTCGGGACTAATTACACATATCAAAACAGTCTCTATATATATTTGGCCGCCATTCCAGTAGCCCCAAAAAGATCAAACTTGCTTAACATGAACTCCTCGTAGGCTTTGATATATCCTTTCCCAGGCACAACGGGATCAAAAAGATCCGGGCTGTCCCTGAAGAACTCCCGATGTACCCTGGTCCAAAGCAGCCTGGCATCCGTTGCGATATTTATTTTGCACACGCCACAGCCAATGGCTTTTACGATTTCTTCAGGAGCTACGCCAGCGGCATTTTCCTCAAGACGGCCCCCGGCTTGGTTTATACGTAGTATTTCCTTCCGATTCACCGCGGATCCGCCGTGAAGCACTATGGGAAAAAGAGGTAGCCTTTGTTGGATTTCCTTCAATATATCAAATTGAATGCCCTGCCCCCCGGAAAACTTATAGGCCCCGTGACTGGTGCCCACGGCAACCGCCAAACTATCACATCCTGTTAACGTTACAAACCGCTCCACTTCACTGGGCCTCGTATACTTGGCATGCTCCTCGCCAACGGAAATAGTATCTTCCACGCCACTGAGCACCCCAATCTCTGCCTCCACAAAGACATTTTTTTCATGCGCCCTTTCCACAACCGCCCGAGTTCGCTCGACATTACGGTCGAAATCATCATGTGAGGCATCTATCATTACCGATTGATACCTTCCCGAAGCAATAGCGTCCCAGGCATGGGTCTCATTCCCATGATCCAAATGCAGCGCAAATACGGCATTGGGGTATATTTTCGCTGCTGCGCGTACCATGGCGGATAACATAAAGGCATGTGCATACTCCCTGGCCGCCGGGGTAATCTGTACCAGAAATGGGGCATTGGCCTTTTGTGCCGCCCTAAAAAGACCATGCACCTGCTCCATGGTAAATACATTTACAGCAGCTATGGCATATTGGCCATAGCAATGATTAAAGAGCATCTTTGGCAAAACAACCATATGGAATCTTTAAAGCAGACATCTGTTCCCCTGGATTCAAGGAAGACTACTATAAAGTGACGCAAGCTTTTGGGTTTAACCGAAAACAAGTCTTTTTGAAGCTGGATATAGGCTTTTTAGGGTAGCACCAGCCTTACTAGACGGGTCGGTTGCAAGGCTTCGTAAGCAAAAAAGACAAAATCCCGCTTCAAAAGGGGCATTTTACAGCAAATTGATAAAATTTACATCACTTCTATAAAAAAACGACAAAAAAACGAGCCTAAAAAGTGATGGTCCGTAAAAGGCTGTGCAAAGGTTTGCATGGTTCCAAGGTCGTCTAAATGTGCCCTGACATGGAAGCGCTTTGCACTTTTCCAAGCGTTAAGGAGTTATTCTTTCCTGTCCTTTCCCTGTGCTTTCAAGCAGACGAAGCACATACCGCTTAGATTTGCTGGAGGGCCATATTTAAAGGGCAGAAACATTCCCTGGAATCAAAAGCCCAGATTGCTTTATTTCCAATCTCTTAGGTAAAATCCCGTATCTTCGAAAGGCATTCCTTGGAAGATGCACGGATAACCAGTTCCGGTTTAAAAATCTCCTCTCGAAAACCCGATTGCGGTTCCTCGCCAAGCAATCGTTGCAGTACAATACGTGCGGAAAGCATTCCTAGACTATATACAGGTTGCCAAACCGTAGATAGGGAGGGTGTAAAATAGGGCGAATGCGGTTCGTCATCAAAACCTATGATAGAAATATCTTCCGGAACCCTAAGGCCCATTTTCTTTGCCATATGCATCGCGGAAATGGCTATACTATCGTTCATGGCAAAAATGGCGTCCGGTTGGTCATCCAGCCCCAATAGGCATTCTGATGGGGTTAGTCCATCTTCATACGAAAAGCCCGGAACATGTACCACATACTCCTGGCGAAACGGTATTTTGGCGCTTTCCAAGGCATCCAGATAGCCCTGTAACCGATGTTTTGTAGTACTTAAGTTCAAAGGGCCGCCCAAATGGGCTATTTTGCAACAACCTGATTTGGCCAAATACGCCACCGCCTGGAACGCTCCGGCATAATCATCTACCAAAACCTTGTCGGCCTCCAATCCCGGACAATCACGGTCAAAGACCACAACAGGAATCCCACTTTTTTGAAGTGACCTAAAATGATCAAAGTTTTTGGTTTCCGAGGCCGGGGACACCAAGACTCCGTCAACCCGCATTTTAAGCAGCTTTTTAATGATTACCTCTTCCTCGTTATAGGACTCGTTGGAAAGGCAGATCATAATGTTGTATTCCGAATCCCCTATGACATCCTGTATTCCCGTAATAATCGCCGAAAAAAAGTGACTTGTAATCTCCGGAACTACCACACCTATAGTGTTGGATTTTTTCTTTAATAAACTCAAGGCCACCCAATTGGGTTGATAGTCCAATTCCTTGGCCAAGGCGCGGACGGCTTCCTTGGTCTCCTTTCTTAAGGCGGGGTGGTCCTTTAATGCCCTGGAGACGGTGGATGGTGCAATGCGTAATGTCCGTGCAATATCGGTTATGGTAACCCTTCCCTTTTTCATCGTCTCCCCATTATCTGTTTGCAACGTTTTATCTATGAGCCTTTTAAAATTACAAAAAATACCGCTTTTGGTGCGGGAAAAGCGACCCCTCCAATTTAACCGGCATCTAAATGAGATCCGATATGAATCCAAATAGCGTACAATTGCATCCCCAAAAAAACGGTCTATATTAAAAAAAGCGGGCAAAAAAAGCCCGCTCTTTCCAAACTAACTCAACCGCCTAAGACTGTACTAGTACCCAGGGTTCTGTTCCAAAAAGCCATCAATACCTGAGGCGGCGTCCACGGCACTTTGTGGGATGGGGAAAAGTCTTTTATTGGGATCGGCATCCGTTTTTTCCGTCCAGGTATCCTCATATTTGCCAAAACGTATCTGATCTGTTCGGCGAAAGCCTTCCCAGTACAATTCAAAACCACGCTCGCGGAAAAGAATGTCCAAATCAATGGCGGTCCATGCCTGGGGGGTCTGGTCCGGACGGGCCGTCCTGGATGTCCTAACCGTATTTACGTCCGCAAGGGCGCCCCCGGAATCACCGTTCCGTAACTTGGCCTCGGCCCGCATCAAATAAATCTCGGCCAAGCGCATCAATACCAGATCCACGCTGCTAAAGGTGTTCCCGTTTTGGGACGTACGGCTAAATTGGTATTTGGAACAGCGGTAACCCGTATTGTGCAAGGAACCTTCATTGGTGAAGTCAATTTCCTGAATATGGTCTACATAACCTATGTCCCTATCGGGTCCGTTACCCTTACGCTGTTGGACTGGATAAATCCGCACCTGACCCCCATCACAAGTAAAAAATGCGCCATCATCGCCCTTTCTGGGGCCCCATTGCGTTCCCCGTATAATCCCCCTGTCCATCTCAAATTCCTCGGGCACCACACAGTAAAAGTGATCCTCATCATTCAAGGGAGAAAATCCGGTCAAGTCCTGCAATTCCTCGGGTACAAAGGTGTTTTGTTGATAGAAGCGGGCATCGGCCTCCGCGGGATCTACGTCGCCATAGGCATCGATCCACGTCTGTACAAAGTCCGAGGTAAACGCAGGGCCGTCCGTACCATCCGCACTTGGGAACTCCGGCCTGGGAAACATGGATCCGGCAATGGACCAATAGGCCCATCTGCTGTGTTCCCTACGTAGTTGTCCACGTTGATCCAGGGCAAAAATCAATTCGGGATTGCCATTGTTATCATCATTAAAAAGGTCAAAGTATTCCGGGGATAGGCTAAAAGCTCCAGAATTGATAATGTTATCCGTGTATTGGATAACACGATTCATATCCTCCGTGCTAAAGTTTGGTGTGCCATAAGGATCCCGATATACGGGAGCATTAAGGTATAGGCGGGCCAAAAGGCCCCAGACCGCTGCCTGGGTCAACCTTCCCGGTGCCAAATTGGTGTTTATGACATCCACCACGTCCAATAGCTCACTTTCAATATAATCAATGGCTTCCTGTGTCTTGAGCACTTGCGAAAATTCGGCCGATGACTCTTTTTGAAGTACAAGGCCCCAACCGTCCAACATCAACATATTCAAATAGGCCCTAAGGGCCCGCATTTCGTGCAATGCCGCGGTAGCTTCACTGTCCCCGGCCTCGGACAAAGGTCGTAACACTTCAATCGCCGTCAATGCCCTGGCCAGGTTCGTGCTTATTTCGTTCCAGCCGTCACCGATCAAATCGTTGGTAGATGTAAAGTTATGGGAATGGGTGGCCAAATACTTGCCCCCATCAAACCAATCCGTACCCCCCCGGAAAGGCAGGATGGCCTCGTCCGAAGGAATTAATTGCAACCCATAAAAATTGGTGTGCCGCCAAACCCAGGATACATAACCATAGGCAGGAGCAACTACCCCGCTAATGACCTCTGCCTGTTCCCCAAATTCCGCTTCATCGATCCGTTCTTCTTGCAAATCGGTACAACTCCAAGTAAATAAGGCACATACGGCCCATGTTATGCTTAAGATCTTATTTTTCATCTTTTCAATTTTTTTTCGATTAAAAAATTACGTTTACACCGAACAACACGGTCCTGGGGGCTGGATACGTAAAGCGATCGATCCCAAAGGTCTCGATACCGTCTATTGTACTTCCGGTATTGACCTCTGGATCAAAGCCTGAATAATCGGTAATTACGAATACATTTTGTCCCGTCAATGTAAACCGTATGTTGTTCACCCAATCACCAATCCCTATTTGCTGCGGATCTAAATTGTATCCCAAGGTGGCATTCTGGAGCCGTAAAAAAGACCCATCTTCCAGATAACGGGTAGAGACTTCATTGGAATTGCTTAAATCCTCGCTGGGGAATTCCGATGCAAAAGCAGTGGTATTTAGATTTCTGCTCAATTGGCCCTTGGTAAAGAGGGTCATGGCCGTATGGTTGTATATTTTGTTGCCGGAAACCCCATTGAAATTGAAGCCCAAATCAAAATTCTTATAGTCCATGTTCAGATAGAAACCATATCTAACGTCGGGGAGGGCACTCCCTGCCACAATACGGTCGTTGTCCAGGGATTCACCGTCACCGTTGGTATCCCTAAACTCATTTAACCCATCGTCCCCGATACCGATAAACTCTTTTATAAAGAAGGACCCTATGGATTCATCGTTAATATAACCGTTAATTGTTGCCCCGGTTTGCCCTGCCCCAGAAGCGGCTCCTGTGGTAAGGACGGCAAAGGGCGAATCTTCCACCGTATTGTCTATATAGGTTATATTACCCCCTACGTTAAAGCCAAAGTCCTCACTAAAACTGCCCCGATAATCCAGTGCCAATTCCAATCCCGTATTCTTGATCTTCATATCCGGGATATTGGTCCAAAATTTTTCCGTGGGTTGCAACGGATCTATCCGATTGGAAAAGTGGACCACATCACTGGTCACTTTGTTAAAATAATCCAACGTCCCCGTTATCTTATTGCGGAACAGGCCAAAATCCAAACCTATATTGGTCTGGGTGGTAACTTCCCACTTTAAATTGGGATCCGCGGTACGCACAGCAATGGTACCAAAAGGATAATCGTCCAAGGTTGTGGCATTGGGGTTTAAAGGATAGGAGTCATTATCCACCCTAGAGTCAATAAAGCTTGCCAAACTTGCTTTGGAAGCTATCCCATCCTGATTTCCGGTCTGTCCCCAACTCGCCCTTAATTTCAAGTTGTTAACTACGGCGTTATCCACCATAAAATCCTCTTTGCTTATATTCCATCCCAAGGCCACGGAAGGAAAATAACCGTACTTTTCATCCTCACCAAAACGGGAGGATCCATCGGCACGCATGGTAGCCGTTAACAAGTATTTATCGGCATAGGTATAGTTCACCCGGCCGAAAAAGGATTGTTGTTCATTTACTTCGGCTATGGATTCCAAAGTAGTCGGTTGGTCCTGTGTGCTGATCTGGTCCTGGAACCTGGGC
>JBCCZF010000177.1:0-6194 GCA_039188035.1 Bacteroidota bacterium
CCCTGCGCGGGTATAAGGGGTTCATTTTAATGGGTTCCACATAGGGCGCGCCACATATTGTCCAATGAAATACCCAAACGTCACCTGGGCAATAGGTATACGCATTAAAAATCGATTACGCCGGTATCCTTTTTCTTCTTTTTGTCGGCCTTTTTCTTTTTGCGCAATTGTTTTTTGGAAGGTCCCAGGTCCACATCCTCGGCACCAAGGCCTTTTTTGGCCTTCTTCCGTTCTTCCCGCTCCATTTTCTTCATGGTGTTTTTCTTGATTTCACCGCCGTTTTCACCTGCCTTCTGTTCCTCAATGGACTGTGTCTTGGGATCCTTGTGGAAATCAAGACGGTAGGAAGCCCCCATAACCAAAAATATTCGTGATGGTGTATTCTTGAGGCTTGTTCCAAGATTCACATCGATCTGAAAATCCTCGTTAAGCAAATGGGCCACCCCACTGCGCAACAACAAATCCGCATAGCGATCACTTTGGGTCCCCTGATGTTCTATAAAGGCGCTCCATTTGGGATTGCGGAACGCATAGGAATAGGAAATCAGGTACGCTCGCTCCGGGAAGTCCGTGCCAATACGGTCATACCCAAAATTGGTAATAAGTACCGAACGCGGGGTAAGCCTACTTTGGGTCGCTACCATTACCCTGGGGGAAACCGTAGGGTCGCCCACGTAAAATGGATTATCCCCCAAAACAAATGTTGCCCCGGCATAAAGGGAAACGGAAGGAATAAGGTTTTTCAACTGAAAAAGGTTGTTCTTTCGCCAGCTATATAAATTGGGTTTGTTCCTTTCCGGATCCTTATAACGATCGTAAACGAGGTATTTGAGCCCAAGCCTGTTTCGCGTAAAATCGGTTCGGGAATCCTCCATGTCAAAATTGGTAAACGTAATGTTTTGGTTTGCAAAAGAGCCTTCCCATTTTATCTCCAGTTGTTCAAAAAGCAGCCCGTACCTCAGGGCAATATCCGTCCCCAAAATATTGGATTCCGTGTTTAACAAAGAGTGGTCCTGCTGTTCAAAAAAGATACCCATTTCCGCCTGGACCACATTTTTCCCCACAGCATAAGCGCTTACCGCAAGTCCTGGTCTATTGGAATTGATCACATCCGTATATTGGGCAATACCCAGATAGGAAAAGAGCACCAAAAGAAGAGAAAACAATTGTTTCATTTGTGGAGATTTAATATATATGTGGATTTCATTGCGGTATCCCGATTTAAAACGGCCACCTATGGAATCCCATGGAACTTTAGTATTTGCTGTCGTGCCCCATTGCCCTCACCAAAACACTTTAATAGTATTTTAAGAGTTTTGCCCTGCTAATACAACGTTAGAATTGTATTTTTGATATAATTCAATCCAATAAATTATGGGGGTTTTAAAGGTCATTTTAACGGTTCTGCTGATATATTATCTAGCCAAGCTCCTTTTTAGAATGTTTGCCCCACGCGTATTTAGCTATGCGGCCAAGAAAACGGAAGACCATTTTAAGGAGCGCTATGGGCAATTTTCACAAGGGCATTCCACTTCCGAGCAAAGGGTAGGGGAAATCACCATTGAAAAAAGGCCTACCCGGAAAAAAGGGACTTCCAAGGATTTAGGGGAGTATATCGACTTTGAGGAAGTGGATTAACGTTTTCCCCTTGTATAACTTTTCATTGTTTTGGTGTACAGGTTACCCTTGTTCCTTGTTACTTTGCGGCTTCCAACCTTCGTATCTGATTTATGAGTAACCCTGCAAAAGCACTTTTTAGCCATTTCTTTGTCACCGTCTTTTTTGTTATTGTGGCATTGGCCTATTTTCATCCAGTACTTCAGGGCAAGGTCATTGAGCAATCGGACATTGTTCAGTACACCGGAATGGCCAAGGAACAGAACGATTTTAGGAAACGGACGGGCCAGGAGCCGTATTGGACCAATAGTGCTTTCGGGGGGATGCCCACCTATCAACTGGGAGCCAACTATCCCCACAATTACGTAAAAAAGCTTGATCGTACCATTCGGTTCCTACCGCGCCCTGCCGATTACCTATTCCTGTATTTCATCGGTTTTTATGTGCTGTTATGTTGCTTAAAGGTGGATTTCCGTCTTGCTGTAGTGGGAGCCCTGGCCTTTGGTTTTTCTACCTATATGATTATTATTTTGGGGGTAGGGCATAACGCCAAGGCCCATGCATTGGGCTATTTGCCCTTGGTTTTGGCGGGCATTGTACTCACCTTTCGGAAAAAATATCTTTGGGGGTTTGGGCTCACCGCCGTGGCCATGGCCTTGGAAGTCAACGCCAACCATTACCAAATGACCTATTACTTTATGCTTTTGGTCTTGGTCTTGGGGGTATCCTATTTGATCGACGCCATCCGCAAAAAAAAACTCAAACATTATTTTGCCTCTGTAGGGATTCTCTTGGCGGCCGTACTCCTGGGCATAACCACCAATACCACGAGTCTTCTGGCCACTAAGGAATATGCGGACTGGAGTACCCGGGGGAAATCCGAACTTACCTTGGATGCCCAAGGGAATCCCAAGGAAAAAACGGAAGGTTTGGACAAGGCGTATATTACCCGATGGAGCTATGGCGTAGTGGAATCCTTAAACCTCGTTGTCCCACGGCTTTTTGGCGGCTCCAGTTCGGAGGATTTGGGCCCCGATTCCAAAACGTACACCTTTTTAATAGACCAGGGCATTCCACGGAATCAGGCCTTACAGTTCTCAAAAGGGATTACCCTATACTGGGGAGATCAACCCGGAACTTCGGGCCCGGCCTATATTGGGGCCATCGTTTTCTTTCTTTTTATTCTAGGGCTGCTATTGGTGAAAGGCAGGGCCAAATGGTGGCTTCTTGGCGGAACGCTGTTATCCCTACTGCTCTCCTGGGGCAAGAATTTTGGTGTGCTGACGGATTTCATGATCGATTATTTCCCACTGTACGACAAATTCCGGGCGGTATCTTCCATTCAGGTCATTTTGGAACTATGCGTGCCCATCCTGGGTGTTTTGGGACTTCAGGTCCTTTTTGGGAATTTGGTTACCAAAAAAACCAAGGTAAAAGCTCTAAAAACCGCATTCTTTGTGGTAATGGGTCTTGGAGTGGCCTTGTTTTTGGTCAAGGGTATGTTCGATTTTTCCGGGTATCACGATGAAACCTTAAACCGATACTATGGGCCCGAAATCATGGATCTCATTAAACTAGATCGCAAGGCGGAATATTCCAGTGACCTCTTCCGTTCCCTTATGTACATATTCCTGGCCGCCGTGGTACTTTGGCTCTTTGTCCAGGAAAGGATAAAATCCAATCTGGCCATTCCTGTATTGGGCCTTTTCGTGGTCCTGGACCTTGCAGGGGTTGGTAGTAGATACGTAAACCAAGAAAATTTTGTGGCCAAAAGACGTATGCTCAAACCTTTTCAAGAAAGTCCGGCCGATGCGGAAATTCTAAAGGACACCACCATTTTCAGGGTTTTTGACCAGACCCAAGGTTTTGAGGGTGCCCGTGCCTCCTATTTTCATAAGGCCATATCCGGCTATCATGCGGCCAAACCCGCCAAAATGGAAGATCTGTTTTACCATCATATCGGCCAAGGGAATTTGGGAGTGCTCAACATGCTCAATGTACGATATGTAATCCAGCAGGGAGAGGATGGCGTACCATTTTCCACCCTTAACCCGGATGCCAATGGCAATGCCTGGTTTGTTAAGCAATTGGCCCCTGTATCCAATGCCGACGACGAAATACGGGCCTTGGACAGTCTGGATACACCAAATGTGGCCGTTGTGAACACTACGGCCTTTCCGAATATCAATCGATTTGACTTCCAGGTAGATTCCACCGCCACAATTACCTTAACGGACTATGCGCCCAATGCTTTGACGTACAGATCGGCCAACCCCAATGCGGGCGTAGCCGTGTTTTCGGAAATGCATTATCCCCAAGGATGGAACGCTTACGTTGATGGGAAAAAAAAGCCCCACTTTAGGGTCAACTACGCCCTGCGTGCTTTAAAGGTTCCGGCAGGAGACCATACGATACTATTCAAATTTGAACCCCAAGTGGTACAGCAAGGAAGTATCATTAGCCTGACCAGTTCCGTAATTTTGTTGCTCATTATCGTTGGGGGTGCCGGTTATTCTTTTTGGAATTCCCGGAAAAAGAAAGCAGGGATCAAAAAAGAAAACTGATGCCATTATCCATTTGTTACCCGCTCCCAAGATTCCCGTATGGGGCTATAACCCTTGTGTCTTTACCATGGAAAAGGTACTGATCGTGGCCTATTATTGGCCACCGGCCGGGGGGCCGGGCGTGCAACGCTGGTTGAATTTCGTAAAATACCTTCCCGAATTCGGATTTCAACCCATAGTGTATGTGCCGGATAATCCCCATTATCCCATTCAAGATCCCAGCTTATTGGATGAAGTTCCCAAAACGTTGGATCTTCACAAACAGCCTATAGTAGAGCCCTATGGTCTTGCCGGCCTACTCGCCCCAAAAAAGACCCAACGGATAAGTTCCGGAATCATCCAGAACAAAAAACAATCCCCTTTGGAGAAGTTCCTGCTCTGGATCAGGGGCAACTTGTTTATTCCGGATGCCAGAAAGTATTGGGTAAAACCCTCTATTTCCTACCTGTCCAAGGTAATTGAAAAGGAAGGGATACAGACTTTGATTACCACCGGACCCCCACACAGCGTTCATTCAATAGGGGAGGGGCTACAAAAAAAACACGGAATCCGTTGGCTTGCCGATTTTCGAGATCCCTGGACCTCCATTGGATATCATAAAAAATTGCGATTGACCCAAAG
This sequence comes from Bacteroidota bacterium, assembly GCA_039188035.1. GTDB lineage: Bacteria > Bacteroidota > Bacteroidia > Flavobacteriales > Flavobacteriaceae > Ulvibacterium. Next base: position 4,803 of record JBCCZF010000177.1, read on the forward strand.
ATCTCAAAGAAGGCACAAGCAATTGGAACGTGCAATCCTTCGAGGGGCCAGTGCCATTATTACGACGAGCGGAACCACCCAAAAGGAGTTTCAAGCCCTCACGGACAGACCCATCTCAGTCATTACCAATGGGTATGATAGCGATGTTCCGAACGGACAACAATTGGATAAGGGGTTTACCATTTCCCATATTGGCTCATTGTTAGCCGGTAGAAATCCAGAAAATCTATGGAAGGTCTTAGCGGAACTGTGTTCCGAAAACAAACTGTTCCGCTCCTGTTTGCGATTGGAATTCCTAGGTGTGGTAAGCCAGGATGTCCTGGATATGATGAACCGGTATGGATTGGCACCGTATATAACGCTGAACGGCTATGTTTCCCATAAACAGGCCGTTCAGAAACAGCGGAGCTCCCAAGTATTGTTGCTCGTAGAAATCGATTCCGAGGAGACCCAGGGCATCATCCCGGGAAAACTGTTCGAATATTTGGCCGCCAAACGCCCCATCCTTGCTTTTGGACCCGAAGCGTGGGAGGCCGGATCCATTATAAAGGACACCCGTTCGGGTGGGGTTTTTGACCATCAGGAAAAAACCCGTTTAAAAAGTGTACTTTTAGAATGGTTCACGGCCTACAGAAAAACTACGCTTACCCTACCACAAACCAACATTGAAAAGTACAGCAGGCGGGAACTTACCCGGGAACTGGCCAAAATTCTGAGATGGGCATAGTACGGAAACAGGCATTGAGCAATACCTTGATCACCTATTTTGGGGTGGGCATTGCCGCCATAAATACCTTGTTCCTATACACACGCTTCTTAACGGATGCCTATTATGGTTTGGTTACCGTATTGATCTCTACCTCCATTATCCTGGCTCCACTTTTGGCTTTTGGCGTGCCCAATACCTTGGTAAAATATTACAGCCAATACAAGGACACTGCGTCATCCTCCAGTTTTCTAACCCTGATGGCGATTTTGCCCTTGACCCTCATTCTTCCCCTTGCCGGGGTCTCCTATCTGGCCCATGATTTTCTAGAAACCGTTTTGTCCCGTAAAAATGCCCTGGCACAGGGCTACGTATGGTACATATTTTTCATCGGGGTGGCCATGGCCTATTTTGAGGTTTTTTATGCCTGGGCCAAGGTTCGGATGAAATCGGTCTTTGGAAACTTCATGAAAGAGGTCTTCACCCGAGTGGGTGTAATGATTTTACTGTTCCTGGTTTATTTCAAGGTAATTACGGTGGACATTTTCCTGAAGGCCTTGGTAGGGCTCTTCCTGTTGCGTACCATCATCATGAAACTGTATGCCTACAGTCTGTACAGGCCCAAATGGGACTTTCGGTTTCCCAAGGCGTGGCCGAGTATTGTGAATTACAGTGCCCTCATTATC
>JBCCZF010000178.1:0-6191 GCA_039188035.1 Bacteroidota bacterium
GCATTAGCAAATTGTTCCATTTTCAACCTAAATATGATCAACGTGATAAATGACCCGAACCCCACGGAACTGGGCAATGGCATTAAACGATTTTTCCACACGACGAATATTCGCCTTTACGGTGGCCAGGGGCCTGCCCCCCGTCATTTTAATCAATAGGTTTTTTAAAAATTGATTCCGAATTCGGGCTACTGGGGGAGCTTCCGGGCCCAATACGGATTCTGCCAGTACATTGCGCAATGAACCGGCGAACCAGTCACTGGCCGTATTCAAGAGATCAAAGTTCTTGTGTTTAAAGGTTATCCGGATTATTCGATGGGCCGGGGGATATTTGTACAGCTCCCTCTGGTAGAGCTGTTCCGCATACATGCCGGTATAATCATGGGTGGAGACCTGTTTTAAGATCTGGTGATAGGGATTGTAGCTCTGGATAATGACCTTGCCCCTTTTCTCCGTACGCCCTGCACGGCCCGCTACTTGGGTCAATAACTGATAGGCCCGCTCATGGGCCCTGTAGTCCGGAAAGTTTAGTAAAGTATCCGCATTCATAACACCCACCAGGCCTACATGCCTAAAATCCAAACCTTTGGAGAGCATTTGGGTACCTACCAAAACATCGGTCTCCTGCTGCTCAAAGGCGGTTATAATTTTTTCATAACTGTATTTTCCCCTGGTGGTATCCTGGTCCATACGCGCCACATTGGCGTCCGGAAAGAGCTCCCCCAATTCCTCCTCGACCTGCTGGGTTCCAAAACCCTTGGTATCCAAGGTAGGGCTCCCACAGGCCAGGCAGTTTTCCAACATGGCCATGTGATAACCACAATAGTGGCAACGTAATTGTCTTTTATGTTGATGGTAGGTGAGGCTTACATCGCAATTGGGACATTGGGGGGAATGTCCACAGGTGGTACATTCCAATATGGGGGCATACCCCCTTCTGTTTTGGAATAGGATTACCTGCTCCCCTTGATTCAACGTCTGGGCAATTTCCTCCAACAATCGTTCAGAGAAGTGTCCCTTCGCCTTTTTTTTCCGTACTTGTTCCTTAAAGTCCACCAATTCCACGTCGGGCATGAGTACATTTCCATAGCGCCTCCCCAAATAGGCATAGCCATATTTTCCGGTCTTTGCATTGTGATAACTGCTTATGCTAGGGGTAGCAGAGCCCAAAACGATGTGGGATCCATGTAATTTTGCCAACACAATGGCCGCATCCCGGGCATGATAGCGCGGGGCCGGATCAAACTGCTTAAAGGATTCTTCGTGTTCCTCATCTACCACAATAAGGCGCAACTCCGAAAAGGGCAGGAACAAGGCCGATCGTGCCCCGATTACAATGCGTGCCTTGTTTTTCCGATCCAATACATTGTTCCAAACCTCTACCCGCTCCTGCATACTGTACCGAGAATGGTACACGGATACCTTTTCACCAAAGACCCGTTGCAATCTATTGATAAGCTGGGCCGTTAATGCAATTTCCGGCAACAGGTATAAAACTTGCCCTCCTTTTTCAAGGCTCTCCTGGATCAATCTAAAATACACTTCGGTTTTCCCCGAAGCGGTAACCCCATGGAGCAAACCCACTTTTTTGTCCTTAAAGCTGCGCTGAATATCCTCTAAGGCCTTTTCCTGATAGGGGTTCAGTATTGGGAGATCCGAAACGGCCTGCCCTTGGGCATAGTTTACCCGATCCATTCGCAATTCGTACTCTTCAAGTATACCTTTGTCTATCAGGGCCTTGATTACCGCTCTGGAGGTTCCGCTGAGTTTTTCCAACTCTTGGCTTTTCAACGGCTTTTTATTCATGGCCCTATACTGAAAAAGCGACAGCAGCACCTGGCTCTGTTTTGGAGCCCGGGTCAGCGATTCCAATAGGACCTCCAATTTTTCCTCCGAGGTATAGGTCTCCCCCAGTCGTATAAATCTGACCCGTTTGGGACGATACTTTTCAAAGATCTCTTCCTTGAGGTAGATCACATTTTTTTTGAGCAAACGGTTTAGAACGGGCAGTGCATTTTTCCTGTCGATAATGGCCGCCACCTCCGCAACCTTTAGGACAGCTTGATGTTGGAGCGCCTCATATACCAGGAATTCATCGTCCTTAAGCCCGCCCTCATTTATCCGGGCCTCTTCGTTCCTAAGGACCAGGGTCTCACTTTCCAGTAGAAACGTACCAGGAAGCGCTGATCGAAAAACCTCGCCCAAGGTGCACAAATAATACTCGGCTATCCATTTCCAGTGTTGCAACACAATGGGCCCTATAAGGGGCCGTTCATCCAAAACATCATGGATTTCCTTGGCCTCGTAGGCTTGTGGAGGTTGGCTGTGGATGTCATGGACCAGACCGGTGTATATTTTGGATTTCCCAAAGGGAACCGCCACCCGTATCCCTGGCGCCAAATAGGGAACGCTTCTTTCAGGAACCGAATAGGTAAAGAGCTTGGGTAATGGAATGGGCAGGATTACATTGATGAAATGCTGCATGGGTAATGCTTATTCTACCGCACGTATCCAAGTCTGGGTACGGTAAACAAAGGATAGATACCCGCGTACCTTAAGTTCGTTGGGATTATCCGGATTTAACCAAATCTTGCATTTAAAGGCCTTGCCCTGCTCGGGATCAAAAAGGGTGTCCCCCTTCCACTCCCCATCGGCATTTTTTTCCAAGGCCTCGATAATGGTCATACCTACGAGCGGCTTGTCCTTACGATCTCCTTTGCATTTGGTGCATAGGGACCCCTGTCCCTCCCCGCTAAGGATTTTAATGATTTTTCCGTACATAAGGCCATCTTGTTTGTAAACGTCCACAATGGCCTTGGGCTCACCGGTCTCATCGTCCACAGTCCGCCAATGCCCAAAGACACTTTGTGAACGAACGAAATTGGACACCATGACACAACCCAAAAGAACAATCCATTTTTTACACTGTATTCCCTGCATAATTTTTTCTAAGCGAGTTTAACGAAGCATTTAATTCAAAGCCCAAGAGCAATATATTGGAATTTAGCCAGATATACACCATCAGGATCAACAAACCGCCCAAAGCCCCGTACAATTCATTATAGCGGGCAAATTTCTCCACATACACCCCAAAAAGATAGGAGGTAAGGACAAACAATAAGGTAGTCATCAAGGCGCCGGCAGAAAAAAAACGGGCTTTCTTTCCTTCCCGTGTCCCAAAATAATACAAGGTGGCCACGGTAAGGTAGGAAAGCAGGATAAAGAAGAGGAACTTGGCGATCTGCACGCCAACAATCTCGCCCTCGTCCAGGATATAACCGCCTTGCCTTGCCGCAAATTCACTAAGATAGCCAAGGATATACACCTCGAAATACAAAAAGGCCACAAAGCCCACAATGATTAAAATGGACAAAACGAGACCCACCATTAAGGCATAGGCGTATTGCCGGATAAAATTACGGGTAAGGTCCACGTGGTACGAATTCTCAAACCCCCCAAAGATGGCATTTACCCCATTGGCCATTAAAAAAATGGAAACCACAAAAGCGGAGGATAGCAGCCCACCGCGTTTTTGATCCTTTATCTGCTGGTAGATATCCCCAAAATACTCCCCTGTGGCACTGGGCAGAAAAGACTCCAAAAAGGAAAGGAACTCCCCATCAAAATCGGCACTCCCCAAACTGAGGTAGGACACCAGGAAGGGCACCAGGGTGACCATAAAGATCAACAAGGGAAATAAGGCCATAAAAAGACTAAAGGCAATGGCACTGGCCCTAGTGGAAAGGGCGCCCTCAAAGATGCCGAGAATATACATCTCCAAAAGGTCGTACAGGGAAAGCCCCTCAAAGCCCGGAAGCTTAACCCGTTTTAAAACCTTCGCCAGTGTACGGACAATAGGGATTTTTGCTATCCTTTCCTCAATCTCGGCAGACATCTATACCGCTTTTAGACTGAGGTCCATATTGTGGACGGAATGCGTTAAGGCTCCAGAAGAAATATAATCCACGCCGCATTCGGCGTATTTGCGGATGGTTTCCCCGGTAATGCCCCCTGAGGATTCGGTCAAACAAGTTTCCCCGATCAGGCCTACGGCCTCCCGCGTATCGGCATAATTAAAATTGTCCAATAGAATGCGATATATCCCTTGGGACTGTAAAATCTCCCGAACTTCCCCAAGGTTCCTGGCTTCGACAATTATCTTTAAGTCCTTGTTATTTTCCTTTAGATAAGACCGGGTTTTTTGTATGGCCTTGGGAATGCCCCCGGCAAAATCGATATGGTTGTCCTTGAGCATGATCATATCATAAAGGGCAAACCGGTGGTTCTCCCCGCCCCCGATCTTTACCGCCCATTTTTCCAGGGCTCGGATGCCCGGGGTAGTCTTACGGGTATCCAGAATCCTGGTCCCAGTGCCTTCCAACAGGTCCACGAATTTTTTGGTCTTGGTGGCAATAGCGCTCATACGCTGCAGGGCATTGAGCACTAAACGCTCCGCTTTTAAAATGCTCTGTGCGCTTCCCGAAACGTAAAAAGCGATATCCCCATACTCCACGGGGGATCCGTCCGGCAGCAAAATTTCCATGCGTAGGTTGCCATCCACATAAGCGAATACCTTACTTGCAAAATCTACCCCGGCCAGGATTCCTTGGTCCTTTACCAACAGTTTGGCCTTACCCGTGGCCGTTCCTGGAATACAGGCCAGGGAACTGTGGTCCCCATCCCCCACATCCTCCCGAATGGCATTGGCGATAATCAAATCCAACTCATTTTCAAAAAGTTCTTGTGATATCATGGGAACACGCTTCTGGTTGGCAAATTTAGGGATTTGTTTTCTTTCAATGTCAAAAATGCCCTAGTCGTACCCTTTCCTCCTTTGGTTTTCACATAGTACCTTTGTCCCATGAACATTACCCTCATCGCCATTGGAAAAACCGATAATGCCCTACTCCGCGAGCTTATTCAGACCTATACCAATAGACTAGGGCGTTATGTGAATTTTGAATGGGTCATTATCCCCGATATCAAGAACAGCAAAAACATGACCGAATCCCAGCAAAGGCAAATGGAGGGCGAAAACCTGCTGAAACGCCTGCAACCGGCCGATCGGCTGGTTCTTTTGGATGAAAAAGGGAAAGAGTATACGTCGCTTTCGTTTGCCACGTCCCTTCAACAACACATGAATTCCGGGATAAAACGTCTGGTTTTCGTCATAGGGGGACCCTATGGGTTTAGCCCGCAAGTTTACGAAAAAGCAACGGCAATGCTCAGTTTATCCAAAATGACCTTTTCCCATCAAATGGTGCGCCTTTTCGCCGTGGAACAGATTTACCGGGCCTTTACTATTTTACGCAATGAGCCCTACCATCATCGCTAGTTGTCGGTAATCATGAAGTTTCAGGAATAAGAACCCTAAATCCCTTATTGCTATTGGGTTGCGATCATTCCCGAATATCCCCAATTAGTGCTCGCAGCACCGCTAAAAAGACCTTAGAGTTCGTAGCACCGGTCCAAAGCACTATTGCCTGCTAGTCGCTTCCAAACGATCCTTCACGTACTCCACCTTGGTTTTTCCATGGGGTTTCGGTTTCCCATTTTCGTCCAAGTTTACCATAATGATATTATCTACGGTAATTATGGTTTCCCGGGTCATTTTGTTGCGTACTTCACAGTTCAAGGTTAGGGAGGATTCCCCAAACTTTACCACGGCTATACCGATCTCAACAATATCGCCCTTTTGGGCAGAGCTCATAAAATTGATTTCGGACATGTATTTGGTAACCACACGTTTGTTCTCCAATTGAATAATACTGTATAAAACCGCTTCCTCATCGATCCAAGCCAGGACCCTCCCTCCAAACAAGGTCTCATTGGCGTTTAAGTCGCCGGGTTTTACCCATTTTCGTGTATGAAATCGCATAGCGTATCTATTTTTTTATAGGAATTCGTTCAATCCTCTTCCCGGACAAAATTAGGCAAGAATCTGTCATTGGAAATCCATTTTTTCTTTAGGTCGATACGATTTTTTGATTCCAAAATAATGCGCTTCCCCGATTGCCAAATCGCTATAAAAGTAGATATGGAAATGTCCATTTCATAACGAAACGGCCCCCAGTCCTGAAGCCCTGACGGCCATAAATCCTATGGAAACCCCTAAAAACTGTTAAGCTTCCAATAAACTTTTCTTAATTGGGGGGCACCTGGCCCATTAATGAAATACATTTAGGTATACC